>JAFLBG010000037.1 GCA_017303975.1 Bacteroidota bacterium | reverse complement strand
ATGGTCAGGAATATAAAGTTGTCGATACCAAAAAGAAATTGGATGTAGAATTAGAATATGGTCACGATTATATTTTTGTTTTTGCTAAACCGGGATATATTACCAAGCGAATATTTTTCTCAACTAAAGTGCCACAAGATGCACTAGCAGAAGGAAATTTTGGCCTGTACAAATTTCAAATTACACTGTTTAAGCAATATGATGGTGTAAATACAGTAATTTATAACCAACCTGTTGGTAAAATTGCCTATAGGGCGGAGATTGATAATTTTGATTATGATACAGATTATACCAAATCGATACAAGCGCAATTAGAAGAAATACAAAAGCAAATAGAACAAAAGAAAGAAGAGGCGGAACAAAAGAAGAAAGAAGAAGTTCGATTGGCAGAAGCTGCGCAGAAAGCTGCGGCTGAAGAGGCAAAGAAAAAGGCTGCTGAGGAGGCAGCCAAAAAAGCAGCCGAAGAAGCAGCGAAAAAGAAAGCCGAGGAAGATGCAGCAAAAAAAGCAGCAGAAGAGGCTGCTAAGAAAAAGGCTGAAGAGGACGCCAAGAAAAAAGCCGAAGAGGCTGCTAAGAAAGCAGCTGAAGAGGAGGCGAAAAAGAAAGCAGCTGAAGAGGCAGCTAAGAAAAAAGCGGAAGATGAAGCTGCCAAGAAAAAGGCTGAAGAAGAGGCAGCGAAAAAAGCACAGCAGGCTGCGGAGGAAAAAGCAAAGGCAGATGCGGAAGCAGCGAAAAAGGCAGCCGAGGAAAAGGCAAAGAAAGAGGCTGAGGAAAAAGCAAAACGAGATGCTGAATTAGCTCAAAAAGCAGCCGAGGAAGCTGCTAAGAAGAAAGCAGCAGATGAGGCAGCGAAGAAAGCAGCAGATGAAAAAGCTCAAAAAGAAGCAGAAGAAAAATCGAAAAAGGCAGCCGAGGAAGAGGCTAAGCGTTTAGCAAAACAAAAAGCCGAAGAAGAAGCAGCTAAACTGGCAGCACAAAAAGCTGCAGAAGAACAAGCTGCTAAGCAAGCAGCAGAAGCAAAAGCTAAAGCAGATGCGGAAGCCAAAGCAAAACAAGCGGCTGCCGAAGCAGAAGCAAAGCGTAAAGCAGAGGAGGCTGCCAAACTGAAAGCGGAAGAAGATGCAAAAAAATCGGCAGCACAAAAAGCTGCAGAAGAACAAGCTGCTAAACAAGCTGCAGAAGCAAAAGCCAAAGCAGAGGCGGAAGAAAAGGCTAAGCAAGCGGCTGCAGAAGCAGAAGCCAAACGTAAAGCCGAAGAAGCTGCAAAGTTGAAAGCGGAAGAAGATGCAAAAAAATTAGCAGCGCAAAAGGCAGCTGATGAAGAGGCTAAGAAGGCTGCTCTGAAAGCAGCGGAAGATGCCGAAAACAAGAGAAAAGCAAAGGAAGCTGCTGAGCAGGCGGAAAGGCAGAAAATAGCTAAAATTAAAGCGGAACAAGAGTCTATGCGTTCTGCTAAAGCAAAAGAAGAAGAGGAGGCAAGGAAAAAGGCACTTGCAAAAGCAAAAGCAGATGAAGAGGCTAGACAACTTGCATTGGCGCAACAAAAAAGCACACCTACTTCTTCTGTAAATGCAACTAAATCAACCGGACGTTTAGATAAAAAAGAAGAATATATAGAAGAACCAAACAGAAAAATAACCCTAATAACTGTTACCTACACCGATTACAAAGACACCTATAAGAAAATAGTATATAATTGGGGTGGGGTATTCTATTTCAAAAATGATTTAGCAATCACACAAGCCAATTTTGATTTAGATACAAAGTAGTAATTTGTTACTCCCATTTACATTTACAATAACTTCGATGCAAAAATATAATTAGTTAATCTTTTTATATTCATCAAGTTCACTCTGCAACTTTTTGATAGTATCCTGAAGTTCCTTTTTAGCATCTGCTAAATTTTTAGTTCTCACTTTATGTGCTTTATACAAAAGAAAGGCACTTACACATACAACTAAAATGTAGAAAATTGCGGTTTGCCAAAATGGTGGTGTAATGTAAAATTTATATTTTACCGGCTCACCCCAAACACCTGAATTGTTGCAGGATTTTACAAGCATTGTATATTTTCCTGGTTGTAAATTAGTATAAGAAACTTCATTTGCAGTGGTGCTTTCAGGAGACCAATCGGTATCAAATCCTTCTAATTTATATAAATAAGCCACTTTCTTTGGACTCGCCAAACTTATCCCAACAAAAGAAAATGTCAGATGATTTTGATTGTACTCAAATCTTGCATCTTCTGGAAAATCAATCGGTTTCATAAATAGTTTCAATCCGGTAATTATAGTTATTGGGGGAATTGGATTCGCTTTTATTTCTGCAGGATTGAATTTAATAGTTCCGTTTATGGTTCCGAACCATAAGTTACCTTGTTTGTCTTTGCAAGCAGCATTTGGATTGCATTCGCCTCCCCAAAAACCATCTTGCTTCTCATGAAAATTAAATACATGCTCTTTTACATTGTATCTATCCAAGCCTTTGTTATGTCCAACCCAAATGTTTCCATCATTATCACACACAATTGAGTAAGGAGAGTTGGTAGATAATCCATCTACTGTTGTAAAGTTTGTAAGGGTAGCGCCATCATATCGGAAAAGTCCTCCACCGTGTGTCCCAAACCAAATATGCCCCTCCTTATCTTCGTTAATGCATAAAATAAATCGATGCTTCAAATCGCTTTCAATAGTTAGTTTTTTTATTTTGGTTCCATCCCAATAACTTAATTCTCCTCCCAAGGCACCAAACCAAACTCGTCCTTTGGAGTCATGAAACACACGATAAATGGTATTTCCTCCCAATCCATCGGATAATGTATAGTTCTTTATTTGCTTAGTTTTTGCATCGTAAAAAGAGGCTCCTTCTTTTGTTCCAATCCATACGCTACCATTGTTGTCAGATGTTATTGAATAAATAACATCACTTGCTAAACCAGACGATTTATTAATAGTTTCGAATCTTCGTTGATTTTTAGGGAGCTTACTTAACCCACCATTAGCAGTTCCAAACCACATATTCCCATTTAAGTCTTGATGCACGGCCATTACAACATTACTTACTAGTCCGTCTTTTATAGTGAAATTTTCACTGTAAAATGTTTTGTTAGTTGTGTTTTTATTTGCAAATGTAAGCTTGGAAACGCCTTCATTAGTGCCTATCCAAATGGAGTTGTCCATATCACAAGCTACTGCCCAAGTCAAATTATTTATTAAACTATCTGATATGCTGTATAATTGAAAACGTTCTCCTCGATACTGATTTAAACCTACATCTGTAGCAATCCATACACTTCCTTCATTACTTTCGAAAATTCTATTGGTGTTGAAATAAGCTAACCCTTGCTTGGTACTGTATGTAAATAGCTGCGCGCCTTTAATTGCTTCTAATCTATTTGATGTAGTATCGGGTTGGCACTTTACGGCACCACCACCGGTAGTTGCAACCCAAATATTTCCTTTGGAGTCTTTATACAAAGACTCCACAAAATTAGAAGACAATCCATTTTGAGTGGTAAAATGAAAGGATGTATTGGAAACAACACTGGCGGCTGTTTTCATAGAAAGCATGTCTGTTATCCAAAAAACAAAAACCCCTTCATCTGCTGTCCCCAACCACACTTCGTTCTTGTTTATAAGTTTAATTGAAGTGATTTTGTTGGAGGGTAATCCTTTGCTTTTATTTAACAGCGTATAGCTGTTTTCAGAAATGTTTTCACGATAAACAAATACGCCTGTATCACTCGCCAACCAAATATTTCCCGCGCTATCATTTTCTATTGAATAAAAATTATTGGTAGGTAATCCTTTTTTCTTAGATAAAACTGCCAATTTATTGATTTTGGTATCATACACAAAAACGCCTGCACCTTCTGTTGCAATCCAATAATTTCCTTTTGAATCTTGATTAATAGCTGTAATAGACTTAAAGTAGGTTTGTTTTTCAAGCTCTAAATTTTGGAACTGTTTGGTTTTTGAAATATACTTTGTAACACCACCAGCCCAGTGTCCAAATAATAAATTGCCTTCTTTATCTTTATAAGAACATGTAACCCAATCTTCTGCCAGCCCTTGTTTTTTGGTGTAATTTACAAACTGTTTTCCATTGTATTTAGTTAATCCACCAAGGGTGCCTATCCATAAATTACCGTCATTATCTTGCTGCAATGCTTGAATTTGAGCTTGCGCAATACCATGCTCAACACCATAAAAACTAAATGCAGTAGTTTGACTATTTAAGATAGAAATGGAAAAAAGAAGTAGTAAAAATATACCACTTGATATTCTACGTGCAAATAAAAAATGAAATGAATAGAAATTATGCACCTTATTTAATATACTTTGAAACATCTGTTTTGTACTCTAATTCATTAATTGGAGTATTGTTTTTATAAAAAGAATACATCCCAAAAACATATTTTTCTTTTTTGTAAATATCCGTCTTATTATTAGTTGTAAGCATTATCGTAGTAGTAGTTTTAAACATTCCATCGTCAATTGTTACAGAATAGTTGGTAGGATTGGATATTTTGAAAGTTCCGGGATCAGGAAGAGAGGTTTGCGAATCAATTTTTACCGAGCGTTCTGCAAAAGCTGCTGCCGTTAAAATTCTTTTATTGTAACGCATAACTATCTGTTTATTTACAAGTGATTTTTTGTTTTTCGAAAATTCCTGTGTTCTTATATAATCGGCATTTGCTTTAGCTTCTGTTTCCTTTCGCATTTTGTAAATTACTGATGCTCCTTCTGCTTCTGATTTAACTTTAGCAAATTCAATTTCTTTTAGTTCACGTTCATTTTCTGCTATTTGTTTTAACAAGTCGCTTTCGAAAGTTGTCTTAATATTCTTGTTTTTCTTCTCTACAATAGTTTTGTGTTCTCGTTCTTCCAATAGCTTCATATCCTCTTTTGCCATAGCCACAGAGTTGTTTTTCTCGAGCATAGCAGCTTGATGTTCCTTTTCTTCTTTCAGTTTTTCAAGCTCTTCTCTTATACGCTGTTCTTCTAATGCACGTTGTTCCGCTAATAACCTAGCTTGCTCTAAAGCAGCACTTTCTTGTTTGCGCTTTGCTAATTCTTCTGCATCTCGTCTTTCTTTTTCTGCGGCATATTGCACATCTTTTTCGTGAGCTTTTCGCTCAGCTTCTGCTAAAGCCTCCGCTGCCGGATCTACATATACCTCTTTATTAAAATCAATAGTATAATTTTCATCATCTTTAAATAATTTATTGCCATCAAAAATTATTTTCAAAAAAGGCTGCTTAAATTTTTCGACATTCACAATTTTAGATTCCGGTTCGAAAAATGGTATATCTCCCAAGTCGTAATAGGGCATTATGTGGTATTTATCTTTAGGGATTTTTGCTGCAATAATAAGATGCATATCTACACATTCTTTCGCAGCAAAAGTTAGTTTATAATCATACCCAAAATCAACAAAAAACTTAAATTTTCCATTACGACCTGAAATAAGTTCTTTTTCTAGCATCCCATTTTTATACAATCGAATAGTTGCCCCAGACAAGTCTTTGTTTGCCTTTTGCGCCCGCCCGGCCAATTCTAAATACCCAACAACTTTTTGAGAAAATAGATTTGAAATAGAGAATATACAAAGGATAAATAATAGCCTTAATTTCTTATTGTAATTACTATGTGGATGCATTTCGTTATTAAAGCAAATAACTTTAGTGCGGAAAGATACAAAATTATCGCTGAAGTAAATGTTGTACGCTATAAAAACTGATTTTTGTCAGATTAGTTTTTCAATAGAACATCTGCCAAAGGACTAAACAAGTAAACTCTGCCTGTACTTTGTTCTACACATTTGTATCGGGTTCTTACTTTTTCGCCTCTTTTAAATACTCTTCCCTCCTTTGTTTCGAACAATGCGGAGTTTGGTAAATCTTTTACGAATAAATGATTTGAATTACGAGTGTCATATTTTTTAAGCACCGAATACAAATGAACATCTGTGCAACTAGAAGCTTTTGGATTTTTAAAATGTTTGATTAGTGCATGCGTTATATCTTCCGGAAAAACGGCTGCTTTTATGAAAGGATCTATCAGTAAATGATATTCTTTTTTCCATTCATCTCCGTGTGGCTTTACGCTGTTTTTAAATTTTAGCCAACAAGTTAAATGAGCCACCTCATGAATTAATGTAATTAAAAATGCATATTTATTTAAATCGTGGTTTATTGTAATCTGATGATTTTGCCCTGCAATCGGATGTCTGTAATCACCCAATTTGGTTGAACGAGATTTTTTAATTTTTAATTTAAAATCGTACTGATGCACCCACATGGCTACTGTAAATACAGTCGATTCGGGGATGTACTTTTGCAAAATACTCTTATTTCTTTCTACTTGAGGATGCATTAGCTGAGTAACGAAAAAGCAATATAACTTGACATATAGGCTAAAACTCCTGTATATAGAAACTGAATAACAGTCCATTTTGTACTTTTTGTTTCACGATATACAACAGCCAATGTACTCATGCATTGTAAGGCAAATACATAAAATAGTAATAGAGATACGCATACAGCTATTGAATATTGAGGCTTTAGCGTATCTGGATTAATTTCTTTTTTTAGCACCTCTCTAATTGGGCCTTCATTTTCAGCATTTCCAACACTATAAATTGTAGAAATAGTTCCCACAAAAACTTCTCTAGCCGCAAAGGATGTTATAAGTGCAATGCCAATTTTCCAGTCAAAGCCCAAAGGTTTAATAAGTGGCTCAATAAACTTACCTCCAATGCCTGCGTAGGAAACTTCCAGTTTTTTAGCAAACATTTCAGCATTCAATTCAGCCTTTTTTTCGGGATTAAGCATTATCAGTTTGTCGTATTTCTCAGTAATATCCTTATGTCGGTCATTCGGAGCATGAGATGCTAAAAACCACAGTACAATTGATATCGCAATTATTATTCCTCCTGCATCTCCAACAAAAGTCTTTACTTTAGTTACGATAGTTATTCCAACATTCTTCCAATGTGGAGATTTATAAGCAGGCAGTTCAAGTACAAAAAAACTCTTCTCTTTATTTTTAATAAGTACATTCAGAACAATTGCCACAACTATTACCGACAAGAAACCAAGCAAATAAAGGCCCATTAAAAACAAGCCTTGTAGATTAAAAATCCCATAATTAACAGACGGAACAAAAATGCCAATGAGCAATGTAAATACCGGCAGCCTCGCAGAGCAGCTAGTTAAAGGAATAACAAGAATAGTTATCAATCGCTCTTTCCAACCTGCAATTATTCGTGTACTCATTATTGCGGGAACTGCACATGCTACACCACTTACCAGTGGAATAACCGACTTCCCATTCAGACCAATACTTTTCATCAATCTGTCCATTATAAAACTTACACGCGACATATAGCCTGTATCCTCCAATATGGCTAAAGCACCAAAAAGAAACGCAATTTGCGGTATGAAAATTATAACGCCTCCAAGCCCTGCCAATACACCATCCACAAGCAGGCTCGTAAGTTTAGTAGGTGGAAGTTTTTCGGTCAAAAAACTAGATGCATACGAGAAAAAATTTTCTATCCATTCCATAGGATATGCCGCAACCCAAAATACTGCTTGAAAAATGAAGGATAGAATCAATACAAAAATCAAATACCCTCCAACTTTATGAGTTAAAATTTTATCGGCTTTTTTTGAGAGCGAATCTGAAAATAAATGTCGTTTCTCTAATACACTATCTACTAATTCATCTACCCTTTTAAATAAACGAAGCTCTCTCTGCTCCCAGTTTTCATCGCTGTCATCATGAAAAAACAAATTAGTGTTTCCTATTTTAAAATCAGAAACCAACTTCTGCTTAAGCTGCATGATGTTTTTACCATTTCTTGCATTTACGCCAAAAACAGAAAGACCAGTAAGCTCTGCCAATTTTTCTAAATTCAAACTGCGCTTTTCTTTCTCTAACACATCCGACATTGTTACAACAATTGCCATTGGCTTGTTTAAAGGAATTAGTTTAGAAAGCAGATACAGATTTCGCCTTAGGTTCGTTGCATCAATTACAAAAACAAAAGCGTCTGGATTATCTGGATTATTTTTATTGCTAAGCACATTAACAGCAATTTCCTCGTCAATAGAATTGGCTTCAAAAGAGTAAATACCAGGCAAATCGATTATACTAACCTCTGTTAGTTGGTTTTTCGTATCGATAATTTTATAGATACCACTTTTTTTATCTACCGTTACTCCTGCAAAATTTCCGGTTTTTTGTTTAAGTCCTGTAAGTTGATTGAATAGTGTGGATTTGCCTGAATTTGGTGTGCCTACCAGCGCAATTTTTATTTTCTTATGTACCTCAGTCAACTGCATTAGGTAGGACAATTTTACTGCGAAACAACTACTTCAGAAGCAATATCTTTTCTAATTGCTAAAATATCGCCATTTATGTTTAGTGCAATTGGGCTTCCCATTGGGGCAATGTGCTCTACAATTATTTTTTGATTGGGAATTAAACCAAGTGGAATTATATGCTGTGCAATATAATCATGTAGAAAATAAGATATGACAGCTTCTTCTCCTACCTTTAAATCAGATATTTTCTTTTGCAACATAGTGTTGAAAGGTATGAATAAACTTCGATTTGAATGTACCTACAAAGGGGTATTTTTTAACCACCCCAACTTGGGCAATTATCTACATTCGATTTTTTTTTGCCCGATTTTTTGGAAGAACCACAAGAACTTAAACAAACTATAGTAAAAACTACTATAAATACGGATAACACTACTTTTTTCATTCTGATTTATCTTTTTCTTTTAGGCTTTTTGCTTAAATCGGGGCAATCGGCACATTTGTTTTTTTTAATAGACTTGCAGCCAGTTTCTGTTGTCAACAATAATGACATTCCAAATAAAACCAAAAATATAAAGGAAACTCTGCGCATATTTAAGCAAAACTACATCGTTTTATTGTCTCAATCAAAAATATTACTTCAACCTAGCTAATTGCTCTTCCAACGCCTTTATTTTGGCTTCTGCATCCGCTAGTTTTTTTCGTTCGTTTTCAATTATTTCGGGCTTGGCATTGGCAACAAATTTTTCGTTAGAAAGTTTTATTTGAACCGATTTTAAAAAGCCTTTATAGTAATCTAACTCTTTTGTTAATCGTTCACGCTCTTCATCTGCATTCAATTTTTCCTGCAAAGGAATATACAACTCAATTGTTTTAACCATAAAACTGTAGGCCTTATCAATCTTAACTGTCGTATATTGATAAGAACTTAGATTGGACAATTTTATTGCAAGGGGGTCTAATCTACACGCCTCTCTCATGGTAGGAACCAACTCAAATACATTTAACTTCTCTTTGGGTGAAATGTTTTTTTGCTGACGAAAATTTCTTACCGTACCAACTAATTCTTTTAATGTGTCAATTTTAGAGATGATATCTTTATTAATCTTTTCCAGTTTAGGCCACTCCGCAACAATTATACAGTCTTTTTCATTGCGTACTTTTACCAAACTCCACAACTCCTCGGTAATAAAAGGCATAAACGGATGCAACACTTTTAATATTTTTTCAAAAAAATTGATAGTTGCTTCAAGAGTTGCTTTGTCAATTGGATTGGGCTTTCCATCAATAAAATCTGGCTTTATCATTTCTAAGTACCAGGCGCAAAAATCATCCCATACTAATTTGTATGTTGTCATCAATGCCTCTGAAATTCTGTATTTCAAATACAAATCATCAATAACTCCCAATTGCTCATTAAATCGAGCTTCAAACCATTCTATAGAAGTTTTATTTGCTGTAGGTTGTTGCAACTTGGAATCAACCTCCCAGCCTTTTATCAATCTAAATGCATTCCAAATTTTATTGGTAAAATTTCTGCCTTGTTCGCAATACGATTCGTCAAAAGGCAAATCATTGCCTGCAGGCGAACACAAGAGCATTCCTACCCGAACGCCATCTGCGCTGTATTTAGTTATTAAATCAAGCGGATCAGGCGAATTGCCAAGCGATTTGCTCATTTTTCTGCCTTGCTTATCGCGAACAATTCCTGTTAAATACACATTTGTAAATGGCTTTTTGCCTCTATACTCATATCCTGCAATAATCATACGAGCCACCCAGAAAAATAAAATTTCCGGAGCAGTTACCAAATCATTGGTTGGATAGTAATAGTTTATGTCCTTATTCTCCGGATTTTTAAATCCATCGAATACGCTGATAGGCCACAACCAAGAAGAAAACCAGGTGTCCAACACATCTTCATCTTGTCTAATCTCTTCGATTTTTAAATTTTCATTCTTAATTTTCAATTCTTTTTCAGCTTCTTCGCGAGTCTTGGCCACCACGCAATTTCCTTTGTCATCGTACCATGCCGGAATACGCTGTCCCCACCATAATTGGCGAGAAATGCACCAGTCGTGTACATTTTCCATCCAATGTTTGTAGGTGTTTACAAATTTTTCGGGAATTAATTTGATTTCTCCATTCAACACATTGTCTAATGCAGGTTTTGAAATTTTGTCCATTTTCAAAAACCATTGCATGGAGAGTTTTGGCTCTATAACTGCATCTGTACGCTCGCTGTAGCCCACCTTGTTTTTTATGTCTTCTACTTTTACAATTTGCCCAATCTCTTCTAACTCTTTTACAATTTTTTTACGAACAGTAAACCTGTCTTCGCCTATGTAACGTCCAGCCGCAGCACTTAACTTGCCATCGGGAGTAAGCGTATCAATTATTTCAAGATTATGTTTAATTCCTAAATTGTAGTCATTAATATCGTGTGCGGGAGTCACTTTTAGTGCACCTGTTCCGAATTCTTTGTCTATGTATTCATCAAAAATAATGGGCACAGCACGATTCACAAAAGGAATAACAGCCTTTTTGCCTTTTAAATGATTGTAGCGTTCGTCCTCCGGATGTACGCAAACAGCAGTGTCCCCTAAGATAGTTTCGGGGCGGGTAGTTGCGATGGTTATCCATTCATCTGCCGTTCCATCTATTTTATATTTTACATAATAAAGCTTTGAATTTACCTCTTTGTAAATAACTTCCTCGTCCGAAACAGCGGTCAAACCTTGTGGATCCCAGTTTACCATTCGTACACCACGATAAATATTTCCCTTTTTGTACAAATCAATAAACACATCTATTACCGCTTCGCTCAAATCGTCTTCCATGGTAAAACGTGTCCTGTCCCAATCGCAGGATGCGCCTAGCTTTTTAAGCTGCTCTAAAATAATTCCTCCGTATTTTTCTTTCCAATCCCACGCGTGTTTTAAAAATTCTTCGCGAGATAAATCAGACTTCTTAATACCTTGTTCTTTCAACAACGCAACTACTTTGGCTTCTGTAGCAATAGAAGCATGATCGGTACCCGGTACCCAACAAGCGTTTTTGCCAAGCATGCGAGCTCTTCTAATCAATACATCTTGAATCGTGTTGTTTAGCATGTGCCCCATGTGCAACACTCCTGTTACGTTTGGCGGAGGTATTACAATGGTGTAGGGGTCTCGTTCATCTGGAACCGACTTGAAAAATTTGTTATCTAACCAATATTGGTACCATTTATTCTCAATGGATGCCGGATTATATGTTTTCGGGATTTCTTCCATAATACTAAATAAAGGTTGCAATTTACCAAAAAATACAACCCCACTAAAATTTCTGCTCTTTTGTCGGCTTGGTCAAATTCCTCTTTCTTTACTATGACTTAGGAATAATATGACATTTTGCTATTTTTATTTAAGATGAAGTGTTTCTCTGTCTTACTACTTCATATAAAACAATACCTGTAGCAACAGCAACATTGTACGAGCCCGTTTTGCCAATTAATGGTATTTTCGCAGTATAGTTGCAGCGTTTTAAGTATTCACTTGATACGCCATTTTCCTCCGATCCCATTATAATTACGGTTCCATCTTTTAGTGGGATATCATAAATATACTTGTCTGTTTTTTCGCTTGCTGCTACTATTTGCATTCCGGATTCTTTTAAAAAATCCAACACATCTTTTAGGTTTTCGTGTTTGCAAATACTCATGTTGTAGATAGCTCCGGCAGATGCTTTTACAGCTTCGCTGTTTATTTGTGCGCTTCCTTGGCTAGGTATTACAATTGCATCTACTCCCATACATTCTGCCGTTCGGGCAATTGAGCCAAAATTACGTACATCGGTTACCCTGTCTAATACAATTATAAGTGGTGTTTTGCCTTTTTCGTATAAGGAAGGAACAATATTGAAGATGTTTTCATATTCTACCACAGCCATGTATGCCACTACTCCTTGATGGTTTTTGGAGGTAAGTGAATTTAGTTTTTGTGGTGGAACAAATTGATAATATATGTTTTTGTCTCGCAATAGTTTAAAGAGTGATTTAAATAAATCGCCACTTAACGCACGTTGTACAAATACTTTGTCAATCTCTTTGCCGGATTCAATAGCTTCTATAATTGGACGAATGCCAAATATAAGTTGGTTGTTGTTTTCTTTTTGATGCACGTTTAGTTGTCTAAATAAATTCGTCCTTGTCTCCAAATATCAACAGCTCTGTACCATCTGTCTTTGTAGATGCTTGATCTGTCAATTGAATAATCATTATTCGTAAATGGATTTATTACTTTTATAAATGTATAGTTTAGTGACATTAAATTGTTTTCTTCTCCGTATGTCCAACTTTCTGAATTGGCTGTTCTGTAAACATAATTAGGAGCTCCGTAAATTATATAAATCATTCCTCTGTCTGTTTTCCAACCCTCTAAATAAGATGTAAAATGTTTGTTGGATTCTATTACTCTCCCGTAATATTTTTTTATTAAATCCCTTGCTCTTTCTTTACTACCACCTATTTTAACCCAAAACTCTTCTACTGCTTGTTTTTTGTTGGGTGCACTTAATAAGGCGTTGTATTCTTGTTGAGATGTTATATAAATTAATGGATAAACTAACTGTTCCGGAGCGCTTACTTCAGGAAAGTAGTTGTAGAAAGAGTACAGTGTCAATCCTTGTTTTTGGAGGGTATCTGCTGTAATGTGCAGAAAGCCCTTTGCAGGGATTGTTACCGTTGTAGTTAAACTATCCGATAAATCAAGAGTAAAAGTGCTGTCGCATTTATAATCAAATGATTTAATAGCCGCTACAGAAAAGGGTGGACTGGCAATAGGAAAATCTTTTTTATAATACCGAACGTATAGTTTGCTGCCAATTGCTTGGCTGTATGTAATGTTTACTTTTTCGTTGTAAGGAAAATGATTTTTGAAACTAGGGATTTTTGTATTGTTTGCGCAAACTAAAAAATTCTGATTGCTGTGTATGCTATATTTATCTAGCTGTAGGTAGGTAACAAAATCTTGATTTCTGTTTATGTCTGTTAGGGTAATTTCCAGAATGTATGAATTTCCTATGGGTGCTTTCATTTCTATTTTGCCATACATATCCTTCCCTGTTAGTTGGTCATTTTCCATATAGTCAGAAATTATAGTGGTGGCACTGTCTAGAATTTCTTTGCTATCAATTCCTGTTTTTATTTTATAGTTTAAATGTACTTTGCATCCAAAATATCCGTTGGGTTGTTTGGTGTATAGAAGTTCTTTGGAATTTATTTTAAAATAGAGTATAGATTCCATTTTACTGTTGTGGTAAACAATATAGTCGGGCTGTACATCTACACTTTCCTTTTTATACATGCTTGAAATGTTTTGATTGGAGAGTTTACTACTAGTAAAACAACCATTCAGGAGAATAGAAAGATTAACCCCAATAAGCACTATAAAAATAACACTTCTACTCATTTTCATTAGCACGCTCAATTAATGTTGTTGGTAATTGTTTGGTAGTTTTAGCGCCTAGTTTTTTCATGTTTTCTGCTCGTTTTACAAGGTTTCCTGTTCCTTCGTGCAGTTTACTCATTGCATCAGAATACCCTTTTTTAGCTTCATCCATTTTTTTGCCAACAGAAATCAAATCCTCTACAAAATTTACAAATTTATCGTATAGTTTTCCACCTTCTTCTGCAATTTGTATAGCATTTCGTGTTTGTTTTTCTTGTTTCCAAATAGACGAAATGGTTTTAAGTGTTGCTAATAGCGTTGATGGGCTTACCAATACTATTTTTCTGTCCCATGCAAAATTAAACAATTCTTGATCGGCTTGAATTGCCATGCTGAAAGACGATTCAATTGGAATGAAAAGCAAAACAAAATCTGGTGTAGAAAGTTGTGGTGAAGATTGGTAATTTTTTTCGTTTAATCCTTTTATATGCGCTTTTAACGACTCAATATGTGCTTTTGTAAGTTTTTGTTTCTCTTCATCTTCAGTACTGTTTACAAGTGCTTCGTAGGCAATTAGGGAAACTTTAGAGTCGATTATAATATGTTTGTTGTCAGGCAAGAGAACAACTACATCCGGCTGAATACGCTTTCCTTCGTTGTTTTCTGTGCTGTATTGTGTTTTGTATTCTTCGTCTTTTATAAGACCGGAGCGCTCCAGAATTTTTTCTAAAATCACTTCCCCCCAATTTCCCTGCATTTTATTGTTTCCTTTTAATGCGGTGGCAAGGTTATTGGCTTCTAGGCTTATTTGTTTATTTAAATCAACCAGATTTTTTATTTCGGTTTTGAGTGTAATCCGCTCTGCCGATTCTGCTTTATAGGTTTTGTCAACTTTCTCTTCAAAGTCTTTTATTTTTTCTTTTAAAGGAGAGAGAATCGTGTCTAGATTATTTCTGTTTTGCTCTGTAAATTTTAAACTTTTTTCTTCAAAAATTTTGTTGGCTAAATTTTCAAATTCCTTAGTAAATCGGTTGTTTAACTCTTCCAGTTCCTGCTTTTGTTTTGTGAGTTTTTCTTCTGTATTTATATATTTGGTTTTCCACTCGCTTAGCAGAGAGGTTGTTTCAAGCAATTCACTGTTTTTTTTCTCTAACTCTTGTTTAAGTGTATTGGCAGCAGTAGCTCTTTCTTCTAGTTTTGTTTTTTCGGTAAGCAAAATTTGATAATCCTCATTTGATTGTGGATTGGTTGTGTGTTTGGCTTTAAAGTATAAGTACGATATAATTACGCCAATTGTTATACCTACTATTAAAAATAAAATATCCACTTTTACAATATTCTTTCTTAAATATAAGTAAAAGATAGGTTAAAAGTAATTTACTATCCCAAAGTGAATTTTGCCCGATTTTAGCTGAATTGGATTGTTGAATTGCTTCCCGAGTGCATAATTTAGCGAGAAAATTCCGGCTTTTGTTTCAAAGCTTATTCCTCCCCCAAATCCGTAAGGAGTATCGTATCTGTCGCCTGTAAAGTTTAAACTTTTGTTTTCGTAGTAGGCAAAATCTCCAAATACATGCAGGTAAGAGTTTTTTTCAAACAACAACCGTATTTCAAATGTTTGAATGGTGTAAAACGAAGCCCAAATAGATTCTTCATCAAACCCTCTCAAGGTTTTTAATCCGCCCATTCTAGTAAGTTCGTTTAGAAATAAAGATTCGTTGTAAGTAGATGCTATTTGATTTGCAATTTTTAGTGCAAGTGTTTTTTTTATGGGAATATATATAGCAATTTTTCCTTCTGCTGCATATTGATTGCTTTTTAGTTTTAGTTTTTTGTAGAGTTCCGGATTTAATTTTTGATTTTGTTTTATTTCTTTTGTCCCTGCAAGTGCACTAACCGCAATTGATAAACCTCTCCTAGGATTGAAGAGATAATCTAATTTGTCATAATTAAATCCTAGTCCATACGATTTGTATTTTATATCTGCATAGCTTGGCAAAACAGTTAAGTTTTGATATTGTTTTGTAGAAATTAAATTGGAGTTTCTAATGGCATAGGTTACCTTTAGTTGATTGCGGCCAATGAATGAATAAATGGCAGAAAAATTTTGGTGGATGTCAATAAACGTGGTGTCTTTTTTAAACAGTTTTAAATCGTAATCTGCCCCAAATGGGGTTCCCAATACATACGGAAAATTTACTTTTACCTTTAAGTCTTGTGTTTGTCGTGATAAACTTCTCCAATTTATATCAATTCGCTCTGCTTTATTGAGCGAGTTTAGTAAGTTGATACGCATGTCTCCCGTAAAATAAATTTTTCCGGTGTTGTTGTCCGGCAATGCACCAATAATTCCATCGAACTGGCTGGCTTTCTTTTTGTCTAGATACAAAATAAGTTTGTTGTAATTTTCAGTTAAAACTAGTTCGTGAGGTTTGGATTGTTTAATAAACGCAATTTCGTTAAGACGTGAATCAATTCTTTCAATGGTTCGTTCTTGGTAGATAGCATTTGGCTTTAGGTTTAAATAGTTTTTTATAAAAGCACTCGAGATTTTAAGATTCCCTTCTGCAATAACACTGTCAATACTTACTCTTCTGTTTTTTTGTATTAGAAGATTAGCCTTTATATTTGTGTCGTTTTCAAATTCGATATCAGATAAGCTAACAGAGGCAAATGGGTATCCTGAGTTTTCGTAAATCGAAATTGTTTTTTCAAATAGTAGGACTGTTTTTTCTGTATTAAAAGTGGTGTTGCTAAAATTTTTAATCGAAGTTTTTATTTCGCTCGATAACAATTCGTTTTCTTCTAAATTTTTTAGTGTTAGCCATTTATATTTCTTACCTGAGTTGATAATTGCAATTAAAGTATCATTATTATTAAAAGTAGAATCAATAGATGCAGCTAAATATCCATTTTTAAGTAATGAATTGAAAACGAGTTTTAATTCTTTGTCTCTTTTAAATGTGTTCGAAAATTTTTGTTGATAATCCAGTTTGTTTTGTTTTTCTATTGTAGTTGTAAGTGTAATTTTAAGGTAGGCGTTTTGCCCTAGAATAGAATCATTTAGAGTAATGCTAAATAGAATTAGTGCTAGTAAATATCGCATTTTAAAATTTGCCTATCGCAGGTTTTGTAACAACTAAAAAATATATCCTGTTCCAAACAGAATTCCAAAAGCATTAATGCCAATAGAGTAGCTGTTCCCAAAGTATAATACAAAATCTTCTTTTTTTAGTAAACGTATTCTGCCCGCAATTATTGGCGCTAATCTGAAATTATCGTTTGAGTCGAATAAGAAGCTACATACCGGTCCAAGTTCCAATTCCACCCTGTTTTTTTTGCCTAACGGGTAATTGAAAATTCTGTATTGTATTCCTGTTCCCAAGGTTGGTGATGCTCTTTCGTTAACGATGGTATTATTTATTAAAAATTGTTTTGTTTCTGTGGCAAGATTTAAAAATATTGGAATTCTCAATTTTTTATATGGTCTTAGTTCTACAAAAAAAAGTATTGCATTAGTAGGAAGAACTACTGATTCGTTCTTTTTTAAATCTAAAACTTTGCTATTTGAGATGAATAAAATAGATTGGCCAAAACTAATTTCAAAGTATTTTTCTTTGGTAGAATCTTGTGTAGCCTCGCTGTTAGCACTATTAGCAATTATAGTTACTGTAAAGAGTAAAAAAAAAGCAATGATTTTTTTTATTGATTCTCTTTTACTTGCTACTAGATTCATTTGAATTCTTTTCTTTTTTATAAGTTCGATACACAGGAATGGACGTAATCACAATAAGTGCAATGATAATATACTCTAAGTAGTTTTTTATTTCTGGAAATTTAATTCCTAAATAATACCCCGTAAGCGTAAGCGATAATACCCAGGCAATTGAACCTAAAATATTATATAGCATAAATTTTTTAAAATCGATGTTTATTACCCCGGCAAGTATTGGTGCAAATGTTCTAATGATAGGCAAGAAGCGCCCTAGTATCAATGTCTTTCCGCCATTTCTATCGTAGAACTCCTTTGTTGTTGTTAGGTATCTTTTTTTAAACAGTAAATTGTCGTCACGGGTAAATAGCGCTGGGCCAACTCGTTTACCAAAAAAATAACCAAAAATATTGCCTACTATTCCTGCTAAGCTCAGCCCTACAAGAAGCGTAATAATATCCGTTTTGAATAATCCTGTTCCACAAAGCAGTCCTGCGGTAAATAAGAGTGAATCTCCTGGCAGAAAAAAACCTACAAGTAGTCCTGTTTCTGCAAACACAACAAATAGGAGTAGTGCCAAACCTCCATATTTTATTATAGATTCAGGGTTTGTAAGTTCTTTAATAAATTCCCAAACAGACATAATGCGATGTATAACTCATCAACTTCCAATTTACGAAATATTATGCTATGAATTTTATTGTGTTGCTTAAAGAAGCTTCTTTTACTACTAAGGCTTGATTATATAGTTTAACTTTTTTAATAAGTTGTATTGAATTTCTATTTTTTATTAATCGATTTTTTATAGATATCATAGAACGACAGATTTTTTATTTTGCTTTCTACGTAAAATGGTAACCAGTCTTCACTAAGCGATATTTCATGAGTGGGAGCAGTTGCTAAGTTGTTTTCTAGCTTCATCCATTCATTTTTTATTTTAAGGCTATTTGTATTGTTTTTATTTGTATTCTTTAACGCATTTATAAATAATTTAAGTGGAGCGTGTTTTAGTTTTGATTTCTCCATAAAATAATTTACTCTTTTAATCTCTAATTCTAAATCATGCGGACCAGATTCATTTATCAAAGCCAAGTAGATCATTTTTGCCGGGATGATAAAATGTGGGTGTACGTTTTTCTCCAGCTCAAACACCTTGTTTATCCAGAAGTGTGCTTTGTGGTAGTTTTGCATAATTATATTGGCAAGACAAACGTATTTGTATAGGTAAATATAGTTGGTTGCTAAGGTTCGTTCTTGTTGTTTTTTAAAGTTAAGTTCACAAAAATCTATCAGTTGCTTTAGTCTTCCTGTTTTAAAATAGTAAAAAGCGATATTTAGTTGCGCTGTAGTTTTTGCAATAGCAGAAAAATAGGGTTGTCTATTTTTACTTTTTAATTGATCACTTAATTCTAATAATTCATTTATGGCTGTGTCCCACTTTTTTGAGAACAGGTTGTATTTGCTTACAATTCTCAAATAGGTAGAAGAGCAAAGGATATAATAAAACAACTCACTTGTGTTTTGTGTAAGAATGAAGTTTTTTAATGCATAATCTTTTGCCTTTAAAATATTAACAAGAACTTTTTTTGTAGAGTTTTCGGAAGTGTAATTGTTTGCCAAAATATAGTGGCATAAAATTTTTTCTTTAGTTTCTTTCGTATTTTTTAGAAATGAATTTAGCTCCGAAATTTGTTGTGTGTGTCTATCTTTGTTGTAAGAATCATAAAAATTTCGGATTGAGTAGAAGCTTAATTTAAATTGAGCTTCAATTTTTTTTATACTGTCATCAATTTCAAAAGATATTTCATCTGCACTTTTTTTATAATTTTCTGTGGGTAGTTTTAAATTGCTTTCTGCAATAATGAGCAGTTCATTTGCAAGTATGGTTAATCCGTTTAGCCCAATAGATTTACTTTGTTTTCTTAATTCGTTTAATTCTGTTTGAGCTTCTAGAAAAAAACCTCTTTCTATTAGTGAGGAAGCTTTTAGGTACGAAAATATAAGGTTGTTGCTACTTTGCTGAGAGTAATTTTCAGTTGAAATATTTTTTAAAATAATTTTTCCAAGCTCAGATTTGAGTTTTCTAAGGTAACTTGTGTTTGTAATGTATGGGTGTTGTTTTATAATTTTTCCCTCGTCATACTCTTCCGTTACAAGTAGAGCATTAAACAACTTATGTAAGTGTGGTCGAGTAGAAATTTCATTTTTGATACTTGCAATCTCGTTCTTTGATAATGTTTTTATCAGTTGAAATAAAAAATTTGTTGTTTGCATGCTTGGTATTTCAGGCTGCAATATATTAAAAATGCTCTACTTCTATTAATTGATTTTAGACATTCAAGCGTAGCTTAACTTGTTGATAGCCAAATTTATTTTTTGTTTTGAGGTGTTTTTTAGAGGTTCAAACAGCTGTTTTTTTTATTGTGTTCGACATTCATGCAGTGTATTATTGCAGCGTAGTTAAAAATGATATTAATGTTAATGTCATTTTTTAGCTCATGTTTAACTAACCTAACCAATAAAAATGAAAGCAAAAACAAAAACAATTGCGGCTATTGTAGCACTATTTGCCGTAGGAAACATTTCTAATGTTCTATCTCAATCGACTGTCGCATGGAATGCGAATTTTGGTCATGCCGGATTTCATACAGTATATGAAGAGTCGGTTGAAAGTGAATCTGTATTGGATACACTCTCAAACAGAATTTATAGAACTTCAAATTCTTGGGATGAAAGTATCGATTACGATCAATCTGCTGCTAAGACAAATAGAAAGGGGAATGTAATTTCTTGCTATGATGCAACTACTGGAAAATATTTATGGGCAAACGAATTCAAGTCGCATTCATATTATCATACTTTTTCAGATAAGTTGAAAATAACTCCTATTGGTAAGACAAAAGGGGTTTATGTGGTTGGTGGATTTGCCGGGAAAATAAGCTATAACAATGGTGCTGTTGTAACATCTGTAAATGCGTCTACCGATGAAAATATTAGCATGGATGTTTTTATTTATAGAATAAATGAATTAGGTGTTGCTACAACTGCACAACCAGCATTAATTAAACCTAAGAATGTGGGAACTAGTTCAAATCTTGCAGTTCATGCACTTACAACAGATGTAAATGGTTCTCTTGTGGCCGTTTTTCAAAATTGG
Organism: Bacteroidota bacterium; assembly: GCA_017303975.1. Taxonomy (NCBI): domain Bacteria; kingdom Pseudomonadati; phylum Bacteroidota; species Bacteroidota bacterium. The sequence continues at coordinate 17,830 of JAFLBG010000037.1, read as the reverse complement.
TCTGATCAATACCAAACATATGATTTGGATCCTACAGCAGGAGTTAAATTAGCTGTAGTTGGTGAAAACGATTTGTTGTTGGTTAAGTATGATATAAATTTAAAGTATGTTAACCATATTGTTGTTGCTGCTGTTGGCAATGATATAAATATTACAAATGTTTCTTGCGATAAAAGCAAGAATATTATTTTAAGCGGAGTATATGTAAAAGGAGCCGGAAATACGGATGGCATTGACTTAGACGGCTTTTCGCCAATTAAAAAAATTCAAAACTCAACACTTACGGATTCTAAAAGATATCCAATTATTATAAAGTATCATGCAACCATGGCTTATGCTTGGCATACTTTAGTAAACACGGATGTAGTTTATTTCCTAGAACCCAAAGCATATGCAAATTTAGATGGTTCAGTAATTTTTACAGGGATACTTCATACGGGACAAGAAATACAGTTTAATTCAACTGCAAAGTTTAAAGCAATTGGAGATAGCATTGTTCCATATATTGCTAAATACTCTAAATACGGTGCTTTTCAATCTGCTTACAAAGAGACTAAATCTTTGCCATCTACTGATTGGGGCTATTGGAGTTTTAGTTCTTCGTTAGATTCAAAAGGGAATGTTTATATGGCATATCCAATGGGGGCGGATTTGTTCATGGCAAAATATAAGCCAACTGGTAATACTTTTGTTCTAAAGTGGAAGAATAGAATTGCTAAAACGTCTGGGCAATACGCATCTCTAACAGATTGTAAATTAATGCCTTTAAAGAACAGTCTTATAATAACAGCCTATGCTAACTTAGGCAAGTATAAGTTGCAAGTTACTGGGGCTTCTCCAATTATAAATGTAAATGGTGATAATGCAAGTATTATGTGCAGGTATAATTTATCTGGAAGCGCCTTGTCTCCGCTTGATCAAATGGACGAGAATAATAGTAATGCATATAAAAATGATATTACTGCCACAGACGCTACTGCATTAGATGCAACTATTTATCCAAACCCGGTTGTTACAAATGTGAATGTAGCTATTGCTGGTGAAATGGAAGGTATAGTGAATGCTGAGGTATATAATCTTAACGGACAAAAGATGCTACAATTAACTTCAGAAACACCAAACTTTGAAATTCCAACTTCAACATTGCCAAATGGAATCTATTTGCTGAACATAAGCAACGGACTAAATTTAGTGCAAAAGAAGTTTGTAAAGACTGGTAACTAAAATAGTGCTGGAGTAAAAACGTCATGTTGTAAATTGAATGCCAACATGACGTTTTTTTGTGAATGAACTTGTAAAACAAGATTAGAGAGCTTAGTTATTAAGCTCTCTAATCTTGTTTTAATTTAATTTGTATGATATCTCTGCAATTTCCCCTAACACATTTAACAACTCATTACTTGGCGATACCTTTGTTTTTTTAGATGGCATTTCTACTACGTAGTTTTCTTCCATGTCAACTAAACTAAAACGCAGTTGGCAATTGCCTGGAAATGCTTTTAATGTTTCTCCAATTTTTTGAATTAAATCGTCTGATACTTTAGGTACAGGAATGGAAATGGTAAGACTTTTGGTTAGCTTATCTCTCAGCTCAGAAAGCAGTTGAATGCTTTGTACTTTAAATTCTAATAGATCGGGTTGATGAAAGCGTTCTTGTACTTTTCCTTTTATATAAAGAAAATATCCTTGACTCAGGAAAGCTTTAAATTTTACATAATCTTCTCCAAACAATACAAGTTCGTGCGAATCGTTATAATCTTCAAATGTAAAGCTGCCAAATGGTTTTCCGTTTTTTGAAATACGATGATTGGCTGCAATAATCATTCCACCAATAGAAATATCTTTTCCTCGCAAACCTGGTAAATTGTTTTTTAGATCAGCTACAGTATGCTGACAATAGCTTTGCATCTCAATTTTGTAATTATCTAGCGGATGCCCCGAAATATAAAATCCAATTACATCTCGTTCGTGTTTTAATTTTTCCAATGCTCCCCAAGGCTCTGTGCTTGGTTTAGTAGGTTCGGGTATTTGTGTGCCTTCTTCTCCATCGCCAAATAACGAGTTTGATACTTGTGTTTTGCTTTCTTGTGTAGCAGCACCCCAACGAATAATTTTTTCTAAATACGTGCCGCCCTCTTTTTCCGGGCAAAAATAATCAGCGCGATGCATTTCTGTAAATGAATCGAAGCCTCCGGCATAGGCTAAACTTTCAAATGTTTTTTTATTTGCTGCACGCAAATTGATACGTTTTACTAAATCAAAAATAGAAAGATAGGGTCCATTTAGTTTGCGTTCGTCTACAATGCTTATTACTGCAGATTCTCCAACTCCTTTAATAGCACCTAATCCAAAGCGAACATCGCCCTTTTTATTTACAGAAAAATGATACTCACTCTCGTTTACATCAGGACCTAAAACAGATACGCCCATACGTTTACTCTCCTCCATAAAGAAAGTAATCTTGTCGATGTTGCTCAGGTTATGAGTAAGCACCGATGCCATGTATTCCGCAGGGTAGTGGGCTTTTAAGTAGGCAGTTTGAAATGCTACCATAGCATAGCACGTAGAATGCGATTTGTTAAAAGCGTATTGTGCAAAGGCTTCCCAGTCGTGCCAAACTTTTTCGCAGGTTTTTGCATCCAATCCATTCTTAGTCACACCCTCAATAAATTTGCTTTTCATTTTATCTAGCGTAGCCTTGTCTTTCTTTCCCATGGCTTTACGCAATACATCGGCATCTCCTTTACTAAAATTGGCAAGCTTTTGCGAGAGCAACATCACCTGTTCCTGATACACGGTAATACCATATGTTTCTTTTAGGTGTTCTTCCATCTGCGGTAAGTCGTATGCTACCGCTTCTTTCCCGTGTTTACGCAAAATAAAATTAGGAATATAGGCTATAGGCCCTGGTCGGTACAAGGCGTTCATAGCAATTAAATCTTCAAATTTATCGGGTTTTAATTCCTTCAAATATTTTTGCATTCCGGCCGATTCAAACTGGAAAGTGCCGTTGGTATCGCCTTTTTGGTATAGTTCAAATGTTTTTTTGTCGTCTAGCGGAATGGTGTCTAGATTAATATCAACACCGTGGTTTTGTTTTATAAGCTGCAATGCATCGCGCAGAATGGTAAGTGTCTTTAATCCTAAAAAGTCCATTTTTATTACACCGGAATCTTCAATTACTTTTCCGTCATATTGTGTAATAAGTAATTGTGTTTCTTTGGAGGTGGCAACAGGAATAATTTCTGTTAAATCTTTTGGGGCAATGATAATGCCCGCAGCATGAATGCCTGTGCCTCTTACAGAACCTTCAAGTATTAGAGCTTCTTTTAAAACTTTTGCCTGTAAATCATTTCCTTTGGCAATTTCTCGTAATTTTTTTACGCCTTCTAAATCTTCTCCATCAATGTTTTCAACCTCTTTTAAGCTTTTGTCTCCCGTAAGTGGAGCGTTTATAACTCTGTTAAGTTCTATTCCCGGCTTTTCCGGAACATATTTCGCTAAAATATTTGCTTCTTGCAAAGGCAAGTCCATTACGCGTGCCACATCTTTTATACTCATTTTGGCAGCCATGGTGCCATAGGTTACAATTTGCGCAACTTGGTTTTTGCCGTATTTGTCAACTACATAGTCAATAACTTTTTGGCGACCGATATCATCAAAATCAGTATCAATATCGGGCATGCTCTTACGATCCGGATTTAAAAAACGCTCAAATAGTAAATTGTATTTTATCGGATCAATGTTTGTTATGCCGATGCAATAGGCAACAGCCGAGCCTGCAGCCGAGCCCCTGCCCGGACCAACAAATACACCTATATCTCTGCCTGCTTTTATAAAATCGGCTACAATTAAGAAGTAGCCTGCAAACCCCATTGTTTTAACGGTAAATAATTCGAAGTTTATTCGTTCTTCAATTTCGGGAGTAAGCTCTTTGTATCTTTGTTTGGCACCTTCGTAGGTTATGTGCTTTAAATATTCGTCTTGAGATGTAAATTCTTTTGGTACTTGAAAGTGTGGAAGTAGAATGTCTTGTTTTAGTTTTAACGGTGTTATTTTACTTACAATTTCGTTTGTGTTGTCAATGGCTTGAGGAACATCGCTAAAAAGTGCGCTCATTTCCTCGGTGGTTTTAAAATAAAACTGGTCGTTAAAAAAAGCAAAACGTTTTCCTTTTTGCGAAGCACCATCTTCATCGCCAAAATCTTTAGCAGAAGGAGTACTTTGCTTTTCTCCGGTATTTATACAAAGTAAAATGTCGTGAGCATTCGAATCCTCTTGGTTTACGTAATGCGAATCGTTGGAGGCAATAACTTTTACATTATATTTTGCTGCAAATCTTAACAAAACTTCGTTTACTATGTTTTGATCAGGAATGTCGTGCCTTTGCAACTCTACATAATAATCTTCTCCAAATAAATCGAGCCACCATTTAAAAACTTTTTCTGCTTCGGCCTCTCCTTTTCTCAGAATTGTTCTTGGTACTTCGGCTGCAAGGCAACATGTAGTGGCAATTAAGCCTTTATGGTATTGTAAAATTAATTCTTTGTCTATACGAGGGTATTTACCATATAACCCTTCTATATAGCCCAACGAACAAAGCTTTACCAAATTTTTATATCCTTCGGCATTTTTTGCTAGAAACAATTGGTGGCAGCGGACATCCTTTGCCTCTTTTGTAAATTGGCGTTTGTGTCTGTCTTCTACCAAATAAAATTCGCAACCTACTATTGGTTTTATTTTATTTGGATTCTCCGGAGTATTGTATTTATTGGCTTCTGCAACAAACTTAAAAACACCAAACATATTGCCATGATCGGTAATAGCCAAGGCCGGCATGTTATTGTTAACAGCTTTTTTATATAAATCGGATATTCCTGCGGCACCATCTAATAACGAAAATTGTGTGTGCACATGCAAATGCGAAAATTGGCTCATCTCCCTACAATTAAAATTTGTGCTAAAAATAAGGCAAATCGGGCAGTTGAGCTAGAGGTGTTGAAAAGTTTTGAGAGGTATTATTTCCATCTGTTATAGATAAAAAGTACTTATTTCCCTAGTTTGTATAGTAATGATACGTTTAATCCTAAAGAGCTAAATTTATTTACAGAGTTTAAACTTGCATCGGAGCTTGTATAAGACTCGGAAATAGAAAATCTATAGTTGTTAAATCCATTTATGAAATACGTAAGCTCATAACCAAGGTGAATTTTTTTGTTTTTTAACTGATGTTTTAAGCCGGTATTAATACCAAGAAGCGGTAGGTTGGCTTGGTAGGTTCTAGATTCCCAGTCTTGGCTGCTCGTTGTAACCCAGTTATCAACCATAGTTTGATTGGGTGATATAAGAAACTCCTCTAGTGTAGGGTCTTTAGGTCTGTTGTTAGTTCCTCCAATATCTATAAGAGAAAAGGCTCCGATAAAGAAACTGTATTTTTTATTTGTATAGTAATTGAATTTTAGATTTACCGGAATATATATTATTAATATATTCTTCGAGATGTTCATTTTTTGTTCAAAGTAAGTTATGTCCATTGTAGATGTGGAAAAATAGGTAGTTCTATCTATTTCTGTTTTTACTATTTTTTCTTTTAATGGATTTAGTTGTTGTAATAAAATACCTGAAGAAATCGAAAGTCTAGAACCAATATCTGAATTTATTATTAGTCCCATGTTATAATATGGAATGTTGGATTGTTTACTTTCTATTACACGGGGGGCTTGTAGTTTGTTTGTTAAAAAAGTGTTACCTCCACCTAAAACAACGCCAATACTAAACTCACATTTATGTTTTTTTTGATGAGGCGGTATTTCAAGAGGGAAAATTGGTATTATAGAATCGGATAAAATGGAACTGTCTGCCAATAAGAAATTTATTTGTGAAAATTCTCGTTTTGCAAATGCATATAAAGCATTATCGGCTGAGTAAGAATTGTTAGTTTTTTGCGTATAATTCTCTTGATTTTCTCTGCTGCTTTTGTTTAAATAGCTCGATTTTAATTTATTGGCATTGTAACTTATTTTATTTTGTATAGTTTTAGTATTGTTAGTATAGTTATGTTTATTGGTTAGTTTATCTGTTTTTTGAGCCATTTGTTGTGTTTTTTTATTGGTAAATGTTGTTTCTTTTGTGTATTCAAAATACTCCTTATTCATTACCGGCTCTGTTGTGTTTCGATTGTTGTAAATTCTATTTTCTATTGCACTGTTCTCTTTGTTTGATTTATTAATTGTAGAAGAGATTATACTACTTTCATTCTCAGTATAAATTCGTTTATCTTCTTGTTTTTGGTTGTATGTAATGTCTTTTCTTAAAGGTTCATTAGTTGATGAATTGCGGACATTCGGTAGAACTGATTTTTCTGAACTAATCTCTACGCCATCTAATTTTATAATTGTCGAGATCTTTTCGGCTGTATTTAAATATATAAGTACAGCTACAGTGCAAATTATTGATATGCTATAAAAAAACAGTTTTACTGTTTTTGATTTGTAGCTTCGGTTAAATAAAAATATTTTCTTATTGATTAGCGCGCCTCTCATCTTGTCCCAATCAGAAGAACTAGGTTTATGTTCAGGAAGATTACTTAATCCATCCTTCAAAAATTTGTCAAAACTATTCTCGTTAAACAGCTTCATGAACTAATTTTTTTTCATTTTTTTTTTCTAGTAACCCAATTAATTTAATTTTTGCCTTTGCTAAGTTAGACCTCGATGTGCTTTCTGTAATACTTAACTCTTCTGCAATTTCTTTATGTGAATATCCTTCTATGGCTGCCATATTAAATACCATTCTATATATTGGAGATAAGCTTTGAATTGCACTTAGTATATCTTGTGCATAAAATTTATCCAAGGCATTTTCTTCAATAATTACAGCAACACTTTGTCCTTCCAAATATCCAATATCGTCATTGTCATAGTAATTTATTTTTGAATTGTAAACATACTTCTTATTATAATTAATAGCCGTGTTTACTACAATTCGCTTAAGCCAGCCCTCAAAAGATCCGTCAAAGGAGAATTTCGATAAGTTTTGAAATATTCGTATAAAGCCTTCTTGTAGCATATCCTTCGCTTCGTCTTCGTTTGTGGAATAGCGTAAACAGCAGTTTAGTAGCTTGCCATAATAACTCTCAAAAAGCTCTTTGCAGTGCTTTTCTGACCCGGCTATACACCTTTTTATCAGCTCTTGTTCTGTATTTACTTCTTTTTTAAAGAACATTTACTATTCTTCTTTGTGGTTATTTCTTTGTTTTGCGAATTTAAACCTTCTTGTATGAACTTCCTATTTCACTTTTAAGTTGGAATTCGCCAATACACACATAAAGACAACAGAATTCTTTAAAACGCTGCTTTGTTTTAAAAATATTTTTTAATTCTCTTGCTGCCAAGCTTTTATGCATTAAGCAAGGCGAGTAATTTTATTGTTTTCACCCGAATATCCTTTAAAATTTGCTCGCCTTGCTGTTTGTTTTAGTTGTTGTTCAGTTTTACAAATTTTTGGTTCAATACTTTATTTCCATTAGTTGCTTTTATGGAGTAAACGCCATTTATCAAGTTGCTAATATTAATGGAATATGTATCTAAATTGGTTGTTTGTTCTCTTTTTACCGTCTGTCCGTTATTGTTTATAATTTCTATTGTTACCTCTCCATTTAGAACTTCATTTGTTTTTAAGCACAAGCTTTCGGTTGCTGGATTGGGATAAACACTATAGTTGTTTTTACTGATGGCAGGAACAGATGCTATATAATTACTATTGCTCAATTTAACTATAAATAAATCTGGATTTGTAAAGGCAGTACTATTGGAGTTGTAAAGTTGAGTTGTTCCGAAAAGTATAGAAGGACTAGCAAAACTCCCAGCAGCATAAATATTTCCTGTTAGATCTGTAGATATTGAATAAGGATAATCAAAATAATTACCGCCAGCGCTAATTAACCAAAGGGGACTACTATTGGTGTCAAACTTTTCGATAAATAAATCTGTACTTATACCTGTGGCATCTGTATTGTTTAACGAGGTAGTACCGTCTGTATAACTTGCACCCATAAAAAATCCTAAAACAATAACTTCTCCTTTTGTTGTTACTGCTATAGATGAAATTCCTTCATTGTCCGATCCTGTAAGGTTTTTTATCCATTTTATATTGCCAGTTGGGCTGTATTTAGCAATGAATGCATCAGATGTATTTCCTGAAAGATCTGTATTACTAATGGTTAGTCCGCCTATAGTTATTGATGCATTATAATATCCTCCTGTAACAAAAATATTTCCGGATGTATCTGCTTTAATGTTGTTTAATCCGCTTCCAAATAAATTACCACCTCCTATAACACTTTCTGCCCAAAGTGGGGTTCCATTTGTGCTGTATTTGGCTATAAAACCTGAGTATCCTATGCCCGTATAGCTAGTGTTTGTTGTTGTTATAGATCCTGTTGAAATACTTGCTCCCGCATATTGCCCCGCAATATATACATTGCCATTTAAATCACATGTTATTGACATTACTTCATCATTTGAGCTACCTCCAATAGCTTGCGCCCATATAATGTTTCCGGCAGAGTCAAATTTTGCAATAAAAATATCAGCACTGCCGTTACTATTTGTATTATATATTGTTGTGTTTGCCCCGAATACTAGTTGTGTGTTTTCGAAAGTTCCGGACACAAATATGTTATTCATTCCGTCAATTGCAGCGGATGTGCCATAGTCATCATCTTGTGCTCCAAAGCTTTTTGCCCATAACAGATTTCCATTGGTATCGTATTTTGCAATGAAAAGGTCATGAGAGGGCACATCAGAATTGGATAGCGTTGTAGCACCGAGTCCAATAGTTGAACTGTTAAATCCTCCCACTACTATGATGTTGTTTGCTGCATCTGTAGTTATTGAATGTACATCGTCCCAAGCATTTCCTCCAAAGCTTTTTGCCCATAAAACTGTTCCGTTTGTGTCATACTTTACAATAAAAATATCGCAGTGGCTAGTGTGAGAATTTGTTAGGGTAGTCGTTCCGAAGGTAATACTTGCATCTTCAAAAAAACCGGCAGCAATTACATTACCTTGGTTATCTGTAACCGTGGTCAATATTTCTTCCGTAAAATTACCAGAGGCGCTTTTGGCCCAATGCCAATTGGGAGTCTGAGCTAAGAAAGTGTTTACTGCAAAAAATAGTATGATGTGTGTTATTGAATATTTCATAGTTTTTGTGGTATTAGGTTAATTATTTTTTTTAGTTGTTTGATTTGTCAGTGCGAGAAAGCTTGGATAATGAAGTTAATAAATACAAGTAGTGCAATTAGTTGAACCAATAATGTGAATGCGCTAATTAATTTTTCTTTCGATGATCTTTGTGCTTTTATTGTTTTCATTTTTTTAAATTATTATTAATCATTTTTTTATTTGTATGGAATTTGGCGCCTTTACATATATAGACATCTCAATCCCTACAAACGCTGCTTGCTCCTGAAAATATTTTCATGTTTGTTTTCTAACAAAATTGCAGTTCTAAATTCATTACCTTTGCAAGAGTTGTAATTGCTATGAAAAATACCAACCAATCCAAAACACTCATTTTATTTTATGTATTGGTTGCTTATGTTGTGTTTCAATTTGTTTGGTGGGCATTTTTATTGTTCGAATTAAATAGTAGGATATATTCCAATCCGTTAGAGCTAAATAGGCGATGGCTAATGATTATTGGAGAAGGCAGTGTGTTTTTGCTGCTGTTATTTTTAGGCGTCAGAAAAATCCATAAAAACATTCAAAAGGAATATCAACTAACTATACAGCAGCAAAATTTTATGTTGTCGGTTACCCACGAACTAAAAACGCCTTTAGCTTCTATAAAATTATTGCTCGAAACACTTGTCCTAAGAGATATTGAAAAGGAAAAGCAAAAAGCGCTATTGCAAAGTGGATTAGTAGAAACCGAACGTTTAAATGCATTGATTGAAAATATTTTATTTTCTGCTCGTATTGACAACAACAATTTTTCATTGTCGCTAGAAAGAATTAATCTTTCAGAATACATACAAAGTATTTTGAAAACTTCAGCAGTTTATAATGAGAATAGGAATCAGATAGAGGTAAATATTGATGAAAATACGTTTGCTGTTGTCGATAAACATAGTATTTACAGCATTGTTGTTAATTTAATAGAGAATGCAATAAAGTACTCGCCTCCTAATAAAGTTGTTCAACTGAGTTTGAAAATGATTGATAATTTAGTTGTTCTTACCGTTGCGGATCAAGGAATTGGTATTCCTACAGAAGAACATAGTAAGGTGTTTGAGAAATTTTATCGAATAGGCAATGAGCTAACTCGTACCACAAAAGGAACCGGTTTGGGCTTGTATATAGTAAAAAGTTTAGTAGAGCAGCATAGTGCAACGATTGCAATAAAAAATAATACTCCTGAAGGAACTATATTTGAAATAGCATTTAATAATTCCCCCTTTGAAGAGGGTGCCCGAAGGGCGGGGGATGTAAAATGAAAAACACAATTATTCCATATAATTTTAAATTAAAAGAACTTGCTAGGCAGCTTCGAAAACAAGGTGTCTTGTCGGAAGTCCTTTTGTGGAAGCAAATTAAGAATAAATGGTTAGGAGTTGAGTTTCATCGCCAAGTTCCTATTGATAATTATATTGTCGATTTTTACTGCCATGAACTATTTCTAGCCATTGAAATTGATGGCAATACTCATAGTCTTTCTGATGTTTCGGAGAATGATAGTATAAGGCAAAGTAGATTAGAATCTTTTGGCGTTAATTTTATTCGCTTTAAGGATGCAGAAGTAAAGAAAAATATGAATGATGTTATTCGTGCGGTCGAAAATAAAATTGAACAATTAAAATTATTGTAACATCCTCCTTCCCCCCTTCAAAGGGGGAATTAAAAAGAAGCATATGACAAAAAAAACAGCGCTTATTATACTCGATGGTTGGGGCATTGGCAATGGCTCTAAATCAGATGCAATTGCAAACGCAAATACTCCATTTTACAAAGACTTAATTAAAAATTATCCTAATTCAACACTCAAAACTTCCGGAAAGGATGTTGGTTTGCCGCATGGACAAATGGGTAACTCCGAGGTTGGTCACTTAAATATTGGTGCGGGAAGAATCGTTTTTCAGGATTTAGAGAAAGTGAATAATGCAATTGAAACAGGAGTTTTTGATGAAAATGTAGTTATCAATGAAGCTTTTGAGTATGCTTTAAAGAGTAATAAGGCCGTTCATTTCATGGGGTTGTTGTCTGATGGAGGTGTGCATTCGCATCAAGAACATTTACATAAATTATGTTCCATGGCTTCTGAAAAAGGAGTTCGGTTTTTTGTACATGTATTTACAGACGGCAGAGATACTGACCCAAAAGGCGGCTATGAGTATGTGTCAAAACTTCAAAGCCATTTAGAAAGGGTAGGAGGTAAGATAGCCTCTCTTATTGGTCGCTACTATGCTATGGACAGAGATAAAAGATGGGAACGAATAAAATTAGCATATAATTTGTTAGTAAAAGGAGAAGGCGAGAAGACTAAAGACATCCTGAGTTCAATTAAAGATGCTTATGCTAACAATGTTACAGATGAATTTATTAAACCGCTTGTACGTGTTGACAATTCAGGTAATCCAATTGCTCTAATCCAAGAAAACGATGTTGTATTTTGTTATAATTTTCGAACCGATAGATGTCGTGAAATAACACAAGTGTTAACGCAAATGGATATGCCCGAATTTCAAATGAAAGCCATGCCGTTGCATTATGTTACAATGACAAAGTACGATGCAACATTCAAAAAAGTACAAGTAGTTTTTGATAAAGATGATTTAGAAATGACATTAGGCGAGGTGTTGGAGAAGAATAACAAAACTCAAATTCGAATTTCCGAAACAGAGAAATATCCACACGTTACATTTTTCTTTTCGGGTGGCAGAGAACAAGAATTTCTAGGCGAAAAAAGAATACTAATTCCATCTCCTAAAGTTGCAACGTATGATTTGCAACCCGAAATGAGTGCAATGCAACTAACAGAAGCCATTTTGCCGGAGTTTCAAAAAGCAGAAGCAGATTTTATTTGCTTGAATTTTGCTAATGCCGATATGGTAGGTCATACAGGCGATTACAACGCTGTTGTAAAAGCAGTTGAAACGGTGGATTCTTGTTTGGAAAGAATTGTAAATGCAGGAATTCAATCTGGATATTCATTTATTATCATTGCCGATCATGGAAATGCAGATTACATGGTTAATGACGATGGCTCTCCCAATACAGCGCATACTACTAATCCTGTTCCATGTATTTTAATTGATAAAGATTATAAAAGCATTAGTAATGGCCGCTTGGCAGACATTGCCCCAACTATTTTAAAATTGATGAATATTACCCCACCTAAACAAATGGATGGGGTTGCATTAGTATAAAAATGAGAGTTGTTATTCAAAGAGTTTCCTCTGCTTCTGTTGAAATCGAAGCTAATATAAAATCTTCTATTGGAAAAGGATTGGTAATACTTGTTGGTATAGAAGATTCCGATACTATTGAAGATATTCAATGGCTTTGTTCCAAAATCGTTCATCTTCGTATATTTGATGATGCCGATGGAATCATGAATTTAAGCGTAAAAGACATCTCGGGCGAAATACTTGTTGTTTCTCAGTTTACATTATATGCAAGTACTAAAAAGGGAAATCGACCTTCTTATATTCGCTCGTCTAAGCCCGATTTTGCAATACCTATGTACGAAAAATTTATTAATGAACTAGAAATTCAATTTGATAAAAATATTGCTACCGGTCAATTCGGTGCCGATATGAAAATCTCTTTAGTTAATGATGGCCCAGTAACTATTAGTATAGATTCTAAGAATAGAGAATAAATTTTGTTAAAAGGGGTTACTTTTCTAAATTACAAGTGTAATACGATAGCTAGCAACCCAAGAATGCGAATATTTTTTACGCTACTTGTAATTTTTATTTTTGGTCGGTTGTATTCTCAGCCGATTGTTTCTGAGCTACCTGTACATTTTGGTCAATATTTCTACAATCCTCAAATCAATCCTGCAAAAGGTTGTATTCGTTCCGATGTCGAGTTGTATGCCTTTAGCCGGAGAAATAGCAATAGTTTTGGGGGCGTATTCACTTCTGCTTTTTCCGCTTTTTTTCGAATAATGAAAAAGAATAATGGGTTTAATTCTATCGGTATAGATTTTTATAGCGATAGAGAAGGTCCTGTTTTAAGTAGAAACAGAGCGCATCTCTCATTCTCTCGACACCAAAAAATAAATGACACATGGTTTTTTTCAGCAGGGCTGTCGTTTGGGTTGTATAATTTTAGCGTTAAGCCAACAGATTATGCAGCCGGAGCATCAGCTTCTACTATAGACGGAAATGGCGGTGTAATGCTGTATTCGTCAACAACTCGGATTGGATTGTCAATAAATCAATACACAAATACTAAAGCCCGACCGGTAGATCAAGTGATACATCTAAATAGGCACTTTTATTTACTAGGCGAACACGATTTTATTGTAAACGAATCATTTAGCATCACACCTTCTGTATTCGCTAAATTTACCCCAGCCCTAATCAATCCTTACCTTCAAAAAGTAAATATTGGGGCATCTTTCTTATTGCTGATTAAAAAAATGGTTTCTTTTGGTGGTGGTTACGACTTGCGAGAAGGATTTTATGGATTTGCCGGCATTCAGAACATTCCAATTCCTCAAAACGGTAAAACAAACAGATTGTCGATAGATTTCGCATATTTTATGCCTCAACTATCAAATACAAGAACAAACACACAGGCATACGAAATTATGGTGCGTTATTTATTTGGTAAGGGAGATTCAGCGGCTGCACCAAAGTCGGGTGCTGCTGATTGTCCTACTTTTTGATGAAATAAAAATGGAAATGGGGGTTACTTTTGCTTAGTAGTTATGTAGTACTTTAAAAAGGACTCGAATAAAGGAAAATAGTTTATTTGATATTTGAAAATTGTAAAATGAAAACAAGTGCAAAAATAATAATTACAATTATGCTGATAGCTAAAATGGCTACGCTGGTTGCTTTGCCGCTTCCATTTGCCGGCAACAGCAATTCTGGTTATGCCTTTTTGGAAGAGAGCGATTCTGCGGCTTCGTATAAGTCGGCTCTTATTTCATCAACATGCACTCCTACCTTTTCTTATAGTTTAAATTGTAGGGTAGCTAATTTTGAAAATACATCTAACTATCAAGATGCATACTGGAATATATCAAACGATACAACAAAATATTATTCTACTAATTTCTCTTATGAATTCCCCGCTGTTGCCACGTATAGCGTGTGTTTAATAGCTACAGATACTTTTGGCTTTGTTTGTGGAATAATATGTGAAAGCATTCTTGTCGATTGTAATGATAGTTTAAGTGTTCCTCCTGCTATTTCTGTAATTACTCCTAATGACGATGGTAAAGATGATGTAACACTACTCTCCTGCTTTACAGGTGGTGTCGAAGAAATGATTGATATTTTTAATCGCGATGGAAGATTGGTTAGACGTTTGGTGGGTAGCGGAATTTGGGACGGAAAAGATGGAACAGGTACAATTGTCCCAATGGGCTTTTATATCGCAATAAATAAGCAAACAAATCAAACTACGCATATAACCGTGATCAGATAATAATTTTAATACAACAGAAATAAAATAGAATATTGGTAAATGGGTTATACAGATCAAGACATACTGTTGGCAATTAAATCAGGTAATTCAGAGAGTGTATTAACGCATTTGTACAAAGTTGCTAAGCCAAAGGTAAAGTCACTGGTTCTTCAAAATAATGGGGATGAAGATGAAGCTCAAGATATTTTTCAAGATGCAGTAGTTGCGTTTTATAAATATGTTCTTGCCGGGCAGTTTAAAGAGGGAAATAGTGTAACAGGGTTTATATACAGCATTAGCAGAAACTTGTGGATTAATAGAGCAAAACAAAAAAACAGATTAGTGGGAAATATAGAAAATCATACCGATGTTCAATTTGACGGAGCCGATGCATACACGCAAACTGTAAGTAAAGAGCGAGCTTTAAAAATACAAGAGATTCTTGCTATGCTAGGCGAACGATGCAAGGAGCTACTTACGTATAGCATTTTTAATAAAATGTCTATGGAGGATATAAGTCAAAAAATGGGTTTTAGTAATGCCGATACTGCAAAAACAAAAAACTATAAATGCAAGCAGCGATTAATTCAATTAGTTAAAGAAAATCAGCACCTAAAAGAATTTTTATATTCATGATAGATAATACTACATACGATTTAATAGAGCGTTATCTCGATAACGACCTAACACCTCAAGAGAAATTGGAGGTCGAAAAAAGAATCGTCAGCGATGCTGATTTTAAGGCAGAGTTTGATGCGCATCAAGCCGCAAATAACATTATAGTAGATAACGCACTCGTTAATATTAAACAACAACTAGCACAAATTCATTCAAACAATACCAAGCCATCAAAACTAAATGGCAGACGAATTCTTTCCATTGCAGCTATCGTAGCACTTTTTACAACTTTTGTTTTGGTATATAAAAACAGTAATCGACAAACAGAGCCTAATTCGATCGTACAGCCAGCAATTAAAAATTCACAAACTGAAATTGCTACACAAGACAGTTCTGTAACCACTTCACATGAGCTAAGTCCTGAAACACAAAACACAATTGTGTCCGAGAAGAAAATTTCTTCAAGTAGTAAAACAATAGAACCCTCGCCTGAAAAAAAGGAGGAGGCTAAATTGGATGAACAGGCTCCCGTAACTAGAAAGGATGAACCCTCTAAACCTAACAACTCTAACAATTACAGTCAAACAAGTAGTGCGCAAAGTAATAGTGCGGAGTCTAACAAAACTAACGTTCCTGTTGCAAATGAAAATAGCAATAACGAAAAAAACGTGTGCGATGGAGTTCAAATTACACCGGTTATCGATGTAATAAGTAGTTGCCAATCTCAGCAAAATGGAATTATAACACTTTCACAAGAATCGCAAAATGCATTTGCACCCTTCGAATATTCTATCGATAACGGCAAGAACTATTATTCGTCTGGTAGATTCGAAAATCTTGCGAATGGTGTATATAAAATTAGTATTCGCGATAGCCGCAATTGCAAAAGCGAAGTAGTTTCCCAAACAGTAGATAAGCAAGATTGCAACTATGTTCTTTATCCATTACAACAAAAATACTGGGAAGTGCCTGTCAATAGATTTAACGGATTTGATGTCCAATTACGAATCAGAAACGGCCGAACTGGCGTTGTGGTTTATCAAACTACTATTTCATCTAACACATTTACATGGACCGGAGATGATATACAAGGCATAGCGCTGCCTATGGGGGTGTATGTGTACGAATTATCCTCTACTCAAAGCAATATTCAACAAACAGGTCAAATTACGATTGTTAAATAATATTCGTCTATTTAGAGTTAAACTGAAAGCAGAGGTTTTATAAAGCTGTAATCTCTGTATATTTAGCATAAATATTTAGGTAGTATGCTTACAATTCAAAATGCCCAAAAGCTAGTAGACGATTGGATAAAAAAATATGGAGTTCGTTATTTCAGTGAGCTTACCAATATGGCAATACTTACCGAGGAAGTTGGCGAAGTAGCCCGAATCATCTCTAGAACCTACGGAGAACAATCATTCAAAAAGAAAGATAGAGATAAAAAATTGGCAGATGAGCTAGCTGATGTCTTATTTGTAATTATTTGTATTGCCAATCAAACCGGTGTAGATTTGGAAAAGGCACTCAAGAAAAATTTAGACAAAAAAACAAAAAGAGATAAAACTCGACACCAGTCCAATAAAAAACTAGTCGGTAAATAACTGAAATTAGAGCGCTTTTAATTCTGTTAAAAACATAATTAAAGAATACCAATACTCCGGATAGTCAGCACAACTGTCCCATAAAACTTTCGAACCATGGTCGCCCTTGCCTTTAGGAATAAACTGAGTTTTGTTCTGCGATTTTAATTCTCTAGTTATGCTAATTACGCCAGACACCTCATCCTTACTGCTGGTTAAGTAAATCGGTTTGTCAAATAATTTTGCAGTTTCTTCTAGTTTTATGGATGTGCCTAAATAGTCACCTGGGCTGTAAGCTATAACTGCCTTTACTTTATTGCTTACCGAACCTATTTTAATTGCCAATGCAGCAGAGTAAGAGCTACCCATTAAAATCACTTTTCTTTCGTTAGTAAAATATAAAAAATCAATAGCTGCAATTATATCTTGTTCCGCATCTAAGTGAGTCACTTGCTTCCCTGCATTCTTGTAAGCAGCCGCAGTTTCATTTACAACTCCATTTATCTCTTGCCCCAATCGTAAATCTACCGCCAAGCAATTATAACCCAACTTATTCAACTTTTTTGCTGTTTCCGCGTACTCGCCTCTACTATAATCCGCCTGATGGCAAAGAACTATATATGGCATTGAATCATTTGCAGTGTACATGCTAGCCGAAATCTTTATCCCATCCGCACCGGGAATTTCAATTTTTTGTTGCGCATTCAAACCCAACAAGAAAAAGCTAAAACAAATACAAGTAAGAAATTTTTTCATAACAAAGTGGTAGTTTCATTATAAATGTATTAAATATTATTAAAATAGCCATATTGTATTTTATCAATTATCTTAGCTTCTACAATGAGCAAAATTTTTCTAGTCAAAAAATATATTCACTTTTTGCTTGAATCAAAAAACAAGCACGCAATCCACTCTCCTTTTGTTTTTGATTTTGTTGTAAAGGTAGTTGACAATAAAAATTCCTTTCCTGTATATCAAAAA
>JAFLBG010000036.1 GCA_017303975.1 Bacteroidota bacterium | reverse complement strand
AAATTACTAATACGGCAATGGAATTCATGACAGAAATCTGTACGCTTTTATCTAAAATAAAGTAGTTTAAGAAAAAAGTTGCAAGCGCAATAACAAGTACCGCAGGCACAAATATATTGCTAATCTTATCGCCTAGCTTTTGTATGGATGGTTTTGCGTGCTGTGCATTTTTTACTAAGTCGATAATTTTTGCGAGCGTAGTGTTTTCGCCAACAGCTAGTGCTTTTATTTTTACAGATCCATCAATTAAAATTGTGCCACTTGTAACAGTGCTGTTTATAAGCTTTTGAACGGGAAGGCTTTCTCCGGTAAGCGAAGATTCGTCCGCAAATCCCGTGCCCTCTGTTATAATGCCATCTACAGGTATTTTGTCTCCGGTATTTATAAGTATAACATCATTTATACGAATGTCTTCTGTTTTTATTTCTGAGATGTTTTCGAGGCCATTTACGACTGTAACTTTTTTAGATTTCAACGGCTTTAAATCTGTAAGGTCTTTAATGGCCGTAGTGGTTTTTTTTACCGATTTGTGTTCTATATAATTACCTAAAAGTACAAGTGTGATAATACTTGCAGCTGTTTCAAAAAATAAGTAATTGTGAACTAAATGAGTGTTTTTATAAAGTACATATCCTGCCAAACTATAAATGAACGCAGATGAAGAGCCAATGGCAATTAATACATCCATGTTTGGTGCCAGTGTAAGTACTGATTTATATGCACTTTTTCCAAAATGAATAATTCCAACAATCATAACCGGAATTGTCAGTAGCAGTTGAAATTCCGGATTCATTAAAATAGGATGCGGAATTAGCATGTGTAACATCAGCGGAATGGTAAATACAGTACAAAAAATTAACTTGTTTGCAAGAGTGCCATATTTATTCCAAAAATTTTCTTTGATATTTTCCTCAACAACTCTGTACCCAAGGCTATTGATATCAGTAATGATTGTTCCAATTTTTTGATCTTGGGGTAAGCTAAACTGAGCCTCACCTGTGGCAAAGTTAACAGTAACATTTTCTAGTCCTTTTTTTTGAAGTTTTTTTGTGATGGTCAACGCGCAGCTGGAGCAATCCATTCCATCAATTTGCAAGGTTACTTTAGCTGCTGAATTCGACATGATTCCGAAAAAAATTAGTAGACTTATAAAGCTACAAAACGTAAAAGTAAAATCTTTATTTTTATGTTGTTAAAATTATATATCTTTGCATCCGAATATGGTAGCCATAGCTCAGTTGGTTAGAGCATCAGATTGTGGTTCTGAGGGTCGTGGGTTCGAGCCCCATTGGTTACCCTGAATAAAACGAAAAAGAGAGGCTATTGCCTCTCTTTTTCGTTTTGTACTTAGTGAGAACACTGTGTGGTGCCACTACAACAATTAGTTGTTGTACAACACTTTTCTTCACATTTGCAGTTTTCTTCACAAGATGTGCAGGTGCATTTTTCACATATACAATTCTTGCAATCGCATGTGTTTGCAGTTATTGCAATGTTTTTGGATGTATTGCCTGCAAAAACAATTGCACTGCATATTAACAAGGCGGAAAATCCACCAATAACTATTTTTTTCATGTTTATTTTTTTAAAATTCGATAAATTATTATTAAACCATTCAGAATAGTGGTTGAATAATGGGTCTTAATTATTTATTCATAAACTAACACCTATAATCTTGTTTAGGTGGCAATTTAGATTAGCAGATGAGCCAATTTAATTTGGGAGGGTGGAAAATACTGAATGCTATACTGTGAATATGCATATTTGGGTAAGGGAAAGCCAATTCAACGAAGTTGTTCGTTGTAAATACGAGGCTGTTGGTAGTTTCATTGTGAAACCCGCAACAAGGCATACAAGCCATAAATGGATTATTGCATAAGCCACCACTACAACACCTTTTTGATTTGTTTTCGTTGTTTTTTTCGCAGTTTGAAGATTCAGTTGTTTCTTCATTGGAACAACAAGATTCAATAGTAGCTACTCTGTTGAAATATTTTGCAAGTTGTTCAACCGATGGATGAATTGTTAACCAACAGATATAATTTAATAATATTAAAGCCACAAACTTCATATAGTAAATTTACAAATAAAATAAGGTGCTATCAATTAATAAATGTTAAATGATATATGTTGGTTTCTACCTAGTAGATATTGGATATATTAATATGGATGCACCCAAGGAATGTTTTCCGGATGCTCTTCCGGAGTAATACTCAATACCGGTATTTTAGAATGATTTACAATTTGCTGTGCATATGGACTTAGGAAAATACCGTCATCGTCTTGGTCTGTCATTATAGCAATTAAATCTGCATTTAGTTCGTTTGCATAATTAATTGTTAATGCTGCATGATTCTTGCCTTTTACAACCTTTGTATTGCAAACAATATCAATGGCTTTAAAATAGGCTTCAATTTGATTTATTTTAATACTCAATTTATTTTCATCTACAATGTCATCGTTTTCACTTAGAATTCCAATCACGTTAATTATAGATCCATAATTTTTAGCCAAAACGGCTACTTGAGCTACCTTCTGTCTAGAGTGGTCAGAATTGTCTATCGGTAATACTATTTGAGAGAATCCAATTTTTTTTGCATGAGCTTGTACCGACATTACAGGACATTGCGCTCGTGTAACAACTTTATATGCATTACTTCCTAAGAAAAACTCTTCTACGCCCGATATGCCATGTGTGCCCATCACAATTAGGCTTACATCTCTATCGGCTGCAATGGTAACTACTTCGTTGCAAATACTCCCTGATGTTACAAGTGCTTCGCATCTAATACCATGCTCTTCAAATATGCTATCTGCAACTTCTTCCAGCTTTTGTTCTAATTGATCCACTAGTTTAGAGGGCTCTAATACTTTTATTTCCGGCATTAATACCGAAAAATTTTCCCAGTTTTTTTCTACAACGTTCAATAGAATAATTTCTGCTTTAAATAAACGTGCCATAAAAATGGCATGTTCTAAAGCCAAATAAGAAGTTTCCGAAAAATCAATTGGAATAAGTAGCTGTGTAATTGAAAATTTTTTCAAATCAGGTTGTTGTTTACTAGCTAAACTAAAGACAGCTACTTATTTTATAGCTATTTTTAGTAAGGTCTTATTGGTGAAATAGTATCTTTTTTAGGAGTGGGAACAATACTCAAAACAGGAATTTCTGAATTTTGAATCATTTCCTGTGCTGACGAACCGATAAAAAATTCTGTAAAATCAGTTTCTTGCTGCGTCATAATCATAATTAAATCGGCTTCTACTTTTTTGGCGTAATCAATTACGTTTTGAGCAAGCGTTTCTTCTCCTTTTATTCCTTTAATAATTTCGGCAGTGCATTTTACATCCGATTTTTCGATAAAAGATTTAACCTGCGCTAATTGTCTGGTTAAGCGATTTACAATAAACTCATCTGTTGTAAATAACACAGAAACCACACGCACGGTAGATCCTCCAAATACTTTAGCAAGCTCAATGGCTTTGGTTACTTTTTCTTTAGTTTCTTTTGTTAAATCGAGTGGTAACACAATGTTTTTGCATCCGGCTCTATGATTTTTTCCTTTAATAGAAATTACAGGAACTTTTGATTCTCTAACTACTCGTAGTGCATTTGAGCCAATAAATTTTTTCTTAAGTGCAGAAGATGAACCCCCACTTGTTCCCATTATAATGAATACCGCATTTATTTCTTCGGCTATTTCGGATACCTTTTCGTACACGCGCCCTTTAGCGATCATGGTGTTTACTTTTCGCTTGCTTTTCTTTTCCACATCATCCGCTACCTTATCCAATTGAATTTGAATTTCCTTTTTCATTCCTTCGTCTTGTTCTTTAGAAAAAAACTTGAAAAGGTTATTTGAATCTTCAATAACATACAACAATGTAATCTCGGCATTGTATTCGCGAGCTAAAGTGTAGGACTGGTCTATAGCAATAAGAGATTGCTCAGAAAAATCAACCGGAACTAAAATTTGATTGGTGTGGTGGTTACTCATAGCAGATTGTATTCGTATTTTAGTGCAAATTTAATACCTTTTTGTTAAACAAACTATATTTTAACAAAATTTAAACACCATTTTGCAACACTAATTTATTATTTCTCAACTATTTATATCTAAAACGGGAACTTTTTCTCTTTTATTAAAGCCTATTTGTTAATTAAGGTTAACAGATGGTTTGTTTATAAATCAATTTGGGAAAAGCCTACTTGAAACAAGTAAAAGATAGATTTGTAGGTATTAAACTCAAGGATATGATTAGCCCAAACGAATTGAATGCATTAATAAGTTTATTAGACGATCCGGATGAAGAAGTGTTTCTTCAGATAAAAAGTAAACTCTTGAGTTTGGGAATAGATGTTATTCCGGTTTTGGAGCACGCTTGGGAAAACTCGTTTGATAATATTCTACAAAGTAGGATAGAGATTATCATCCATAATATACAATTCGAAGAAATTTTGGCTCAAATTTCAAAATGGAGTAAAGACGATCAAAATCATTTACTGGAGGGTGTTTTGCTTGTAGCTAGATACCAATATCCTGATTTGGATGAAGTAAAGTTAAAGAAGCAAATCGATCAAATTCGTCAAGATGTATGGTTGGAGTTAAACGATAATCTTACAGCGTTGGAGAAAGTTAAGATTCTAAATCATATTATTTTTGATGTTCATAATTTTAGTGGAAATACAACCAACTACCATGCTCCGCAAAATTCATACATAAACACAGTTTTAGAAAGCAAAAAAGGAAATCCGCTATCCTTGTCTATTTTGTATTCGGTAATTGCGCAAAGCCTCGGATTGCCAATTTATGGGGTTAATTTGCCCGAACATTTCATTTTGGCATACTTAAATGTAGATAATCATTTGCATCAAGATGAGAATGGAGAGGTAGAAAAAATTCTTTTTTACATTAATCCGTTTAGTAAAGGCACTGTATTTGGCAGAAAAGAGATTGATGCGTTTTTAAAACAACTTAATTTAAAATCGAGTGAGAGTTTTTACATGCCATGTACAAATACTGATATGGTAAAGCGGCTACTTCGAAATTTGATTAACTCCTACGAGCGATTGGGTTATATTCCTAAGAAAGAAGAGTTAGAGGCAATTTTAAAAGTTGTGGAAGAAGCTAAGTAAATATTTATTCTATCAATTAACTATCTTTTGCAAAGGTTGCAATTTTGCAAAAGATAGTTAGTGAATAAATTAATTATTGCAATACCAACTTCGTATTATTGGTTTGGTTGTTTATTTTAATTTCTGCTATATACACTCCACTTGATAAATTCATCAATACGGCATTTATTGGTATAGAAAAATCTCCTGCAGGCTCTTCGGAATTATTATAAAGAGTAATTGATTTTCCTGATGCATCTAATAAATTAATCTCTACTCTCGATTTTTCCTTTACTATAAATGAAATCCATGTAGTACCAGAGAAAGGATTTGGCCAAGCATTTAGCTTTAAATCAGAATTATTTTCGTGTACGCTTAAATAAGTAGGTTGTGCTATTTGACCATTACTTGTATATATAGACGATTTAATACCTGCTGCATTTTGTGCACGAACACTTACATAGTACGTTTTATTTGGAAATAAAGTTAAACCGCTTAGGTTGATTTGCGTATTGAGCATATTGTTTGTCCAGCCAACTACATCAGAGTCTCCAGACGCCATGCCAATAGCGTATTCATACATAGTAATTCCTGAGTTGGAATCTAAAAATCCGGTCCAATTTGCAGATAACGAATTAAGCGAGTAAGAAGTAGAAATATCTGCTCCGGTGCCATCGTTTATCAATACTGCGCCATTAGGGCTTGTCCAGTCAACATCAATGTTTTGAGTTGTGATGGAAGAAATATTTCCGGCAATATCTGTACAAATAGATTTTACTTTTCCTGCAGGTGCCGAAGGCGATGTGTTTTCGTATCGAATGTCTTTATTACTTGTTGGTCCTACAGATATTGCTGTAGATGTACTTCTTGACCGGTATACTTTTAATTCAGTAATAGCAAAGTTGGAGTTTCCGCTTCTAAAAGAAATTGCATTGCCCGATGAAATAGGAGAAGAGTCGGTCCAGTTGGCAATTAGAATGTCATTTTGGTAAACGGACATTTTGCCTGTAATTCTATCGTAAATAATTTTGTAATCGTCCACTTGTCCAACATTAATGGTTAGAGGAACATCTACTACAGGATTTCCGAAACTGTTGTTTGTAACCTTGTAAACTGATAGTTTAGAAGCATCCGGTCTTAACCAAACAAAATAACTATTTCCTCGTTGAGAGGAGTCGGCTTGGTCGCACATAAAGTGAAATCCTGCTCTTCTGTTGTTTCCGCTTCCATCTATTTTAGCTACAAAATGGTATAAGTATCTATTCGATAGGTTTTGATTTAACGAAGCGTAGATATTGGTATTGTTATTACTTTCGTCACTTTGTGTTAGATATCCATTGTTAATGCTCCAACTGCCTGTTTTTACAGTCCATTCCGGATGAATGGCTTGGTCGAAATTGTCGGCAAAAAAACCATTGTTCGCATTTGCTCTCCATTCTGTGCCGTTGTAGTCAATTACTTGATAGTAACTTTTTTCTAATCCACTACCACCTGTATTATCGGCATCGCTGAATGTTGCGGTAAAGTTGTTGGTTTGCCATGCCCCGGGAATACTTATTTGTGTAATCGGTGCAATAGCGTCTGACGGAGGAGGAGTTTGACAGCCCCCTAACAATGCAATAAATGCTTTTTGGTATGCTAGTGCAAAACTATCACGATATGCACTGCTATTTAGTTTACTGGCATCAGAAGAGTAGTCTACAAATCCTATTTCGTTTAAGCAGCCTGTTGCATTTGAATAGCGCAATACTGATAAGTGAAAAATATAGGAATCATCTTCCACAACTCGTCTATCAATCCAATTGCCATACGATACCATTTTTTCTTGAATTTTGTTTGCGAATGTGATGTCATCAGAGCTACTGTTGTCATTCAGCGCACACCAAAAAGTTTCTGTACCACTTCCTCCACCTGCGTTGCAATGTATACTTAGGTAATAATCGGCATTCCAACTATTACTCATGGCCGATCGCTGTGTAAGGCTTATCCAACCATTTGCGGTACTACGTGTCATGTGTGCTGTCCAGTTTGGACACCCGTTGTCTATTAGTGTTTTTAAACGCAAGCCTGCTGCTAGACTAGTAGAGTGTTCTGTAGCAGAACGTCCGTCAGGGTTTCCTCCATTGGAGTCGTAGCCATGACCAGGGTCAATAACTATAGTTTGAGCTTGTAAAGATAAAAAGCTTGCAATGGTTAGGGTTACTAGGGTAAATTTTAGTTTCATTGTAAAGGGTTGTTTTGTTTAGCAATAGGATTGGGTTATCCTTTTTAAGCGCCTATGGGTTAAGCCAAAACAATTTTTTATCTTATGATTGTAATGTTTGAAACAAAGATATTTCCGGAATTAGAATCGATAAAATAAATTCGTTTTCCGTCTAATGACCAAGATGGATTTATTTCGTAAAGGTCTTTAGTGGATGTAAGTTTTATTTTCGAGTTAGATTTCGTATCGATTAAATACAACTCGGAGTTAGATATGTCATGGCCGTTAGTGCTTTCATCTATATGACCAAGTAAATATTTAGAATCGGGCGACCACGAATTGGCAAGTAATTGCCCGCAGTTAATTGGATGTTTTTTGTTTGCAAGGTCATATATCCATACATCACTTCCAATATGTACTGCTACACTTTTTTTATCCGGAGATAAAATTGGTTGGTAGCAATCTTGGTCGCTTTCTAAAACAGTTTCTCTTCCGGAGGCATCTTTTTTTATCAACTGTAATTTACTATTAATATATACTAGGGTGTTTTCAGTTGAAGTGCCGGCTGCATAACTAGGAATGGCGGCAAATAAAACGTCAGGTTTGGCTATACTTCTTTTTGATAGAACATTATACTCAACAGTTTCAGTGGTAAAGCCAAACTCTTTACCTTTTTTATTTTTCATCAAAATGCTGTTGCCATTATTCGTCCAGGTAGGAAAGTATCCACACCCATTTCCTGCAAAAGCCAGCGTAGGTTTTGCAGTACTGTTTATTTTTTTTATATAAACCGAATTCATTTTTTCGTCCGAAAAGCAAATGGCATCGCCTTTTGGAGATTCGAAAACTTGGTATGCCCCATTTTCGGGTGTAATAACAAGTTGGCTTTTTTGAAGTGTTATTTTTTTTGTTTCGGTTTTTGATTGGGCAAAAGCAGAAATTACAATTGTGGGGAATAAAAGAAAGGCAAAAGCCTGTCTTGTTGTGGTTAGTTGCATTGTTTAAAAAGGTATTAAATATATTTTTAACAAATGCTTAACATGGGGTATTGATGAATTTAGTAAAACGATTGATACAACGCAAGTGATTTGCAAAATATTTAATGAACAAGTAGTGTGTTTATAATGTAGGACTAGCGGCTATGCTTACTTTCTTCTATTACAAATTTCATTTGTCCTCTCTCTGCAACGTACAGGCTGTCTCACGCGAGGGATATTTTTACTCCCCCTTGCAGCACACAGTCCATCTCACTTCTCCTCCGCTGCCCCACAGGCTTGCGCACTAGGGGGATGTTTTCCATTTTCAAATTGCCACATTCTCAAATCTTCAAATTTTATTTTACCACCACTTTTTTTGAGTACAATTTATCGTTGCTGGTGGCTGTAATGGTGTAAAGCCCTGTGGGTAGATGGTTGCCGTTGGTTAGTTGGGTTATTAGTAACTCGTTTTCCAATACAAATGCTTTTGAATAATATTCTTTGCCTAATACATCATGTACAACAATTAATACTTCCTGTCCCAATTGACCATCAAATGATACATTCAAATTATTATAGTTTGCCGGATTAGGAAAAATGTTAAATCTTGAACTTTCCAACTTTAAACTTTCAAACTCTACCGAGGCTAATTGGCTGTAGGTAAATTTTCCATCAAAGTCGGTTTGTTGTAAACGATAATACGATATTCCCATGTATGGCTTTGGGTCGGTAATGCTGTAGTGGAGTGTTTGCGCGCTGTTGCCTGCTCCGGTTACAATAGCAACTTGTTCGAAGGATATTCCATCTTGTGTTTTTTCAATCGTAAAATAATCGTTGTTGGTTTCAGTGGCTGTTGTCCAGTTTAATTGGGCGTATTGGTTGTATCTATTTTGTGCAGTAAATGACAGAAGCTTGATTGGAAGTGGAGAATTGTCTTTGTCTACAGAGCTTATGTAAAAATCGTTGGTCAGATTTGCTAGTGTTAAACCGGTTCGTTGAACTTGTGGTGTAAGCACTGTTCCTGCATTGGTTCCATGTGTGCCAACAACAGAGCCAAGTTGCGTAAGTCGTAAATCGTTTATATTTCCAACTAATGTCGCATTAAAATTTCTTTGTGCAAGTAGGTTGTAAGTGCCTCCGGTAAGACCATTTGCAGTACTCATAGCCCATACTTGGTTGTTGCGCCTAACAACAGTAGATGCTCCATCAACAAAAGAAACAATACTCGAAGTAAATGGATCTGTGTAGGAAATAGAAATACTGCCACCTGTCGAAGGTGCTGTGCTAGGGCAAGATACATACATAGGCGCATAACCATATGTAGCAGTTCCTAGTGGAAACAAGCCAGCGGAGGTATTCCCATCGGCAACGGTAGATGTTGCAAACCATCTTTTGAGTGTGCCTCCATAAAAATAACCGGCTGTATAGCTTAGTGTGCCAGGGCTTCCAGCACTTGAGCCAATTATAAATGTGTACGTTGCCATGTTTACTATTCCGCTTGTCATAGTTAGTGTATTACTTACACTATTGCCTGTAACTCCCAATACAATTTGAGGTGCAGTGCCATAACTGTTGTTTAGTGTTAAGTTATAAAAAGAGGTTGAGGAGGAACCTCCTATAGTTTGTGCTGCTGCACTACCGTTGAAGGTTGTGGTTCCGGCTTGTGCGGTAAACGTTCCGCTGTTTAACCAATTACCACCTATTGAGATGGAGTGATTGGAGCCTGAAGCGTCCAGTGTACTGGAGGTGATAGTTAAATTTCCTCGTATAGTTGTATTGCCATCAAGAGTTCCAACCCCACCGCCATTAATTGTAAGATGGGAGTAATTAGCCGGAGCAGTGCCACTTAGTCCCTTTACAGTTTGGGGATCGAAAGCATTATAAACAACTGTGCTTCCATTTCCGGAATGTTCAAAATCTATATTGGTAAATAGAGTGGGGAAGCTTGAACTATTTAATGCACTGCCAATTGTGAGTGTAGAGTTTGCATCCATATCGATTGATCCGGAGGCGTTGCCTGTTATTTGGTATCCCATATCTTTAAAATTATTGTAAGCTCCAATTAAGAGACTTCCTGTAATTACCACTGCTTCGTTCAAACTTTTATTACACGATGTGGTGGTGCCATTGGCAAGTTCTAACGTGCCATAATCGGGCACTCCTGATACTGTTTGAGCAACACTACTGCTGTAGGTTACAATACTGGCGCTGTTTAGGGAGATTTTACTTGCTGTATAGTTGGTAGGGAACAGGGTAGATGTACCTGTTTTACCCAATACCAGACGTGCACCCGATGCAATACTAAGTGTGCCCGTTACATTGCCACCTATTTGCAAGCCGTTGTCGTATAAACGGCCGGAAGTGATAGTTAGGTTGTTTGATACTGTTACGCTAAAATTAGATAGTTGAAGGGTATTAGCATTGCCCGTACCATTTGTACGTGCCACTTCTAAATTGTAAAAATTTAAGGTGGTCCATCCGGTTCCTCCGTTTCTATCAATACTTTGAACACTTGTATTAGAAGTAGAGCCATTAAATCGAACAGTAGAAGTTCCTGCATTAAATGTGTTGCTACCCGCATACATAGCACCCGTTAATGATATAGTGTTTGAGCCTGCGGTTAAAGTGCCGGTGCTTATCCGAAGATTTCCTCCCGATGGGTAAGAAAGAGTAAGGTTATCTGCAAGAGTCCAACTTCCTCCTACACCATTAGTTTCAAATGAGCCCGCGTAAACATCGGTACCATTCGTAGTTATTGTTTTTGAAGTGGCAGATGCCAATAAAACGAGTCCTTCGTATCTATCAGTTAAGTTAGCCCCTGGATAGGTAAAGTTTCCATAGATATAAAAAAAACGCCCTGTACTTCCAAAACCTTGATCAAAGTAAGTTCCAGATGGTACACCACTCCATGTAAAATCATTAACGTGGGTATCAAGAGTATTTAAATCAGCTGTCATGTTTGAGCCCGAGCTAAAGGAGTTGGCATCAAACACTACATTGTCTTTTGTTCCGGGAACACATTGATTGGTTGCGGTATAAACTCCAGAGCTTAAACTCCAGTTGTCAGGGTTTGTCCAATAGTTGTTATTTCCAAGAGAATAGGTTCCTGTTTTTGTATTACCTGTTGTGCCTCCAACCCAATAATAGGTAGTGGCGCTTGCGTATGAGTTAAATGTAATACCCGTATTGCTTCCTAAATCGGTTCCATTATTTAAAATTAGATTATTGGTTGTAATATTTAAGTAACGGCAACTTAAATTGCTGACAGTAACCGTATTCGTTAAACTTACTCGAGCATCTCCTCCTGCACGCCCACCTGCACCAATCTGATTAGTAGAGCTACATGCTCCTGAACTGGTAATAGTACCTGTAATGGTAGTAACAGGTAGGGTTCCATTATCTCTTGCAAAAAATACGTACGCATTCTCATCAACATGTAAGTTGGCAATTGTAAAAGGATTACTGCCGGTTGAAGTCATTTGCATAGTACAATTTTTTACATAGACTGTTCCGTTAATTGTGTATTTACTAGTAGAGCCCGATCCCCCACCAATAGTAACATTCGAACCAAAATTATACGCAAATACATTTCCATTAATGGTAAGAGAAGAGGTAGTGACTGGCATTATACTTTGGCCATTAGCACCTCCCCAGGCGCCATTAAAAACTAAATCTTCTCCAATGTAAAGAGGCTTGTCATACCTTATTCTACTGGTAGAGTAATCGCCCATTAAAAATGATTTTGTAATTATGGTACTGTCGTAAAAATAAATATTACTGTTTCTGCGTGTCCAAATACTGTCTTTAAAAAGGGTTTTGTCATCGAATGTTCCAGTTGCAGTTCCTGTACTATATTCCATATTGGCTTTTCGATCAAACTGCAAATAATCGCCATAAAAATATCCACTTGCACAAGCTGTGGCGGTAAATACGCCTGTTATTTTGCTTACGGTGGCATTCTCCCAGCCGGTGCCGTTGGCACCACCTATGGTAAATGTTGTGGAGGTGCTAATTGTAATATCCTCAAATGTTTTGGCATTGGTGGCATTGCCGGCACCTGTAATATTAAAGCTGCCACTGCCGGTAACAGTAATATCTCTAAATGTTATACGATCGGAAGTAGAGTAGGTTGATGTAGAATTGATGGTTCGTGCTTGGGTTGAGGAAACAAATAACAAATTAGGAATGGTTTTAGATGTTAATCCAACCTCTACTGTTACACTGCTTGTGGTGTTTGAAAAAGTAACAACTGCAACCGTGGTAGAAGAAACTGTTAAGTTACTTGTGTTTCCTCTTAAATCCATAGCTGTTCCGCTGCCGGTAATGGATACAGCGCTGCCTCCAAAATTAAGTGTACGCGTATTGTCCACTATGTTTGCATTAAGTGTACTGCATCTTACGGCCATGCTATTACATACCAATGTGCCTGCCTGCAAGCCAAGTTGTCCCGTGCAAATAAACGCATCTTGCAATGTCCATTGTCCACCCGTTCCGTTGAAAAGTATATTTGTCCCAAGTGTTTTGCCGGCATTTGTAATGGTGTGTGTGCCGGTTCCTGTAAAATTATAGGTGCCAACAAAACTATATGTAATGGCACTTATTAACGTAAGGGAACCCGCGCAGGTTATGGTATCTGTTGCAGATGCGTTTTTAAAGGTAGGCGTATTGGTAGTTCCCGTAAAATCTAAATTAGCACAGCTCACATTGCTGTTTATCGTAACGGTAGCGCTCCCTGCACTAAAGGAATTGGCATCGAAATATACATTGTCTGACGTTGAAGGAACAGTTCCGTATGCACTACCCGTACCACCACTGGAGTTTGCCCAATGTGTGAGATCAGTCCAGTTACCGCCATTGCCTACCCAGTAATAGTTGGCAGCATAGCTTTGTTTGGTACAAAGTATAACAAATATCCCAAAAGTAACTAGAGATAAAAGTTGGCGTTTGTGCATTTTTATTAGATGAAAATATTTAATTTGTATGTCAACGTTGTTTATGTGTCGATTAAAAATATTGAAAATTAGTTAATTTTTAATATCATTTCTAAAGTTTTAAACGTTGGAAATGATAAATGGGTTACTCCACTATTATTTTTTGTTGAGCTTTTATTTTTCCGTCATCAAGCAGTTGCATAAAATACACTCCACTTGGTTTTGTTGAAATATCAAGTTTGTAGTTGTTGCTGCCGGTGCCTTCAAATTCTTTTTGTCCTAAGCAATTATACATAACTAGTTTTGTTTCCGCATTAACACGGCATTTTACCTGTATATTTAAAATAGTACTAGCGGGGTTTGGGTAGATAGATAAATAGTTTTCGTTTGTGCTGTATGCATTGGCAATGCTGTTGGCAAATGATACAGTAACTTGAACAGAATCGGTCGTCTCGCAACCATTGCTATCAGATACATTAACCCAATATGTTCCGCTGCTTTTAATGATGGTGGTTTGTGTGGTGTCTCCGTTACTCCAAGTGTAAGTAGCACTTGTGTTTCCAGCATTTAGCATTAGGCTGTCGCCAAAATAAATGAGTGTGTCGTTTCCTAGATTAACAATTGGCAAAGAATACACAATTGTGGTGTCGTTTCCGGATGCGGCTTTGCAGCCATTGCTGCCGGTTACGGTCACGTTGTAAATTCCGTTGGTTGTTATGGTAATTGCTTGTGTAGTTGCTCCATTTGACCAAGCATAGCTTGTGTTAGCTGTTGAACTGAGCGTAACACTTCCTCCCTGACAGAAAGCTTTTGGAGAGTTAGCGGTAACGGATGCTGTTGGTGTTGTTAAATCTACCTGTAGGGTATCAAATATTCCTTGACTTAGGTTGTAATACGTGCCACTGCCATTTTCTAGAAGCATGGCTCGAACCATGTAATTGTTGCTACCTTGATATGGTAAGCTATCTGTAAAGCTTAATCCTGTAATCAAAGTAGTATTTAATTTTATATATCTTTCAGATATCGTGTCTAATCTATAGACGTTGTACCCTAAAACAGCATCTGCAGAGGCATTCCAGTTTAGTTCTACATTTGGACAATTAAACACAGTTTTTAAACTACTTATAGGCGCGACCGTATGCAATCGAAGTGTGGGGTCACCCATTAAGTTGAAGTGTGCTCCTAGGCTATAGTAGTTATAATAAGAAAGATAGGTGTAGGTATTATTTTGAGAAATAAGAGCTCCGTGCCCAATTGGCTCTCCCATACCCATATGATGAAAAAATGCATTTGGCCTTCCTGCCCATATGTTTGCCAAACACCATCCTGAGGAGGCTAAGGGAGCTCGCAAGAAATTATTTTGACTATCCCAATCGCCAAAATAGCTGCCAAACAGCATAGTAAATACATTGTTTAATGGGGTGGATGCAAAGTTACTTGTGTTGCCAACTCCACCGCACGAAGTATAGCTGCCACCTCCACAGCCGTAGGAAAATAAATAGCTTTGTGATGCCATGGTTGTAAAATAATCGGTGGTGACAATATTGGAAGGACCAAACAAAGCGGAGAAATTTCTCCACCCATTTGCGGCAAATGCTTCTTCGTAGAAATAGCCAAAGTTGTCGTCAATCAGGGCTTTGCGTTGTGGGTTAATTAGCTTGTGTTTGTAGGAGTGGCTTTTGGTAATGTATTGTTTTAGTAATTGTGTTTCGGTACTTGAGAATGCAGGCATATTAGATAAATCAACTCTGCCTACCATAAATTTTGTAGGTACCGATAAATAATTTATGTAGGAAACATCAAACTTTCCATCGCCCGGAATATTATCATTTTCAGGCCTTGTGGCTGTGGTAATATTGACGTTGGCATCTGTCCAAAAGGTAGTGTCTAAATCGGAGTAATACATGTCTGCCGGCCAGGCGCCTTGATGGTCGGGATGTTCGTCTGGTTTATAATTGCCTGAATAGGGTACTGGCACATGACCAAAAAGATATATGGCCTTTACATTGGCGGTATCTTTTTGATATTCCGTTCGTATTAATCTTTTAATGGTTTTAGGGTTGTCTGTTCGTGAAACATATTTTGGAACAACCTGCCATCCATCGCCCACCAAATCGGAAATTAGAATTTTTATGTCTGCAGCTAAACTATTTTTAAACGTGCTATCGATTAGTAAAAGTAGTTTGCCTCTGTATTCTTGTTCAGGCAATAAAACTCCAGTATATACATAGGTTTCGGCAATTACGTAATTTACATTTCTGTAAAATTTATACTCATAGCCAATGCCCGGCAATATAGTTGTATCGGTATAGGATGTTGCATTGGTAGCTGGAGAGGCTAAGTAGGTCCAATGTAATGTGTCTTTCGTCTTCCTCAAAATTTGAAACATGAGTGTGCTAGGTGCAGATGACCACGTGAACGACACCTGTGGTGGATTGGCTTGAACTGCAGTTGTAACAATAATAGCCTTGTCGGCTGCTACTTGTGCTGTACAAACTTGATGACTAAATAATATGGCGAGCGCTATTTTTACATAATACTTCATTTGCTGATTTTAAATGTTGTTGGTTGTATAATTTTAAATTCGTTAAAATATACAGCATGTAAATTCTAACCGCAAAATTATTTTTGACAAATCTTATATTCCTAATTTTGTGCTTAGGCGATAATTGTCAATAAAAAAAGGGTTTTTGATTTTATTTTCTAAATCAAAAACCCTTTTTGGGATTTATTAAAACGTATGTTTTGGAATGAATCTTTTTACAAATGTATCACTTCGCCATACGCAGCAGCGGCAGCTTCCATAATTGCTTCGCTCATGGTTGGATGCGGGTGAACACTTTTTATTATTTCATGTCCGGTAGTCTCTAATTTCCGTGCTACTACTACTTCTGCAATCATTTCGGTAACATTAGCTCCAATCATGTGTGCCCCCAAAAATTCTCCGTATTTAGCATCAAAAATTACTTTTACAAAACCATCTTTAGCTCCCGCAGCACTTGCTTTACCGGAAGCTGAGAATGGAAATTTGCCTACTTTAATTTCGTACCCTTTTTCTTTGGCAGCTTTCTCGGTGTAACCAACAGAAGCAATTTCAGGTTGGCAATAGGTGCAACCCGGAATGTTATTGTAATTAAGCGGTTCCGGATGATGTCCTGCAATTTTTTCTACACAAATAATTCCTTCAGCGCTCGCAACGTGTGCTAATGCTTGTCCGCCAACACAGTCGCCAATGGCATAATAGCCGGGCATGTTAGTTTCGTAGTATCCATTTACTACAATTTTTCCTTTATCCGTAACAATTCCGACTTCTTCTAGTCCAAGATTTTCGAGGTTGGCTTGAATACCAACAGCAGAAAGCACTACGTCACATTCAATAATCTCAGTTCCTTTTTTTGTTTTTACAGTTACTTTGCATCCTGCTCCTTTTGCATCAACAGATTCTACGCTAGATTCTGTCATTACATTCATTCCCGACTTTTTGAACGAACGTTCTAATTGTTTTGAAACTTCTTCGTCCTCAACAGGAACAATAGATGGCAGGAATTCAACTAGTGTAACTTTTGTTCCTAATGTTGCATAGAAATAAGCAAACTCAGACCCTATAGCACCTGAACCAACCACTACCATTGATTTTGGTTGTTGTGGCAATGTCATAGCTTCTCGGTAGCCGATTATTTTTTTTCCATCTTGCGGTAAATTAGGCAATTGTCTAGAGCGCGCACCAACTGCTATAATGATGTGTTTTGCTTCAACAGTGGAAGTTTTTCCGGCTTCGTCTTTTACTTCCACTTTTTTGCCTGGTTTTACTTTTGCCGTTCCTTTTATTACTTCAATTTTATTTTTTTTCATTAAAAACTCAATGCCTTTACTCATCCCACCGGCAACATCTCTGGAGCGTTTTACTACCGCAGGAAAATCTGCTTGAGGAGCACCTACAGTAATGCCATATTCTTTGGCATGATTCAAATAATCGAATACCTGTGCACTTTTTAGTAATGCTTTTGTGGGAATACATCCCCAGTTTAGGCAAATACCACCAAGTTCGCTACGTTCTACTATAGCTGTTTTTAAACCTAGCTGGGAAGCTCTAATTGCAGCAACATATCCACCTGGGCCACTGCCAATAACTAATACATCGTAGTTCATATATAATTTTTTTTAATTTTTTACGTATATGTTTTGTTGTACGAATGTACTAAAATGTTTGCAAGATTCATCTGTCATAATTCCATTGCAAAGCAGTATTTAATGTCTTAATTTTGATAACTAAATTCTATTCCATAATCTGAAGGTATGAGTAAACAGTCAAGCAATGATAATCTTCATTTTGTAAATGATTTATTAGATACCGAGAATAAGCAATTGCGAAAATTAAATTCGATAGTTGCGGAGTCTATAAAGGAGCAAGAACTTATTACTTCTTCTATTGCCGAAAACCAACCCGAAACCATAACACAAGGACAAAAGTTGGCTGATAAAGTGGCGGAGTTTGGCGGAAGTTGGAAATTTATTATAATTTTTGGCTGTGTAATTCTTGTTTGGGTTTCATTAAATACGTTTGTGCTTATTGCAAAACCATTTGATTCATATCCATTTATTTTGTTGAATTTGGTATTGTCTTGTATCGCTGCGTTGCAGGCTCCTGTAATAATGATGAGTCAAAATCGAAAAGAAGAAAAAGATAGAAAACGTGCTGAAAATGATTATTGGGTAAATTTAAAGGCTGAAATTGAAATTAGGAATCTACACAAGAAAGTCGATTTGTTGATGATGGATCAAATAAAAACATTGATAGATATTCAAAAGGTTCAATTAGAATTGTTAAATAAATTGATGGAAGAAAGGAAAAAATAAAAGCCATGCACTATAGATTTTCAAGCCAAAACCCCAATTCTCATTATATTGATATTGAGTTTAGTTTTGATAATACGTCCAAAGACACCATAGATATTCATCTTCCGGCTTGGCGCCCGGGTAGGTATGAATTGGGTAATTTTGCCAAGAATGTGCAAGCCTGGAAAGCCTTTGATGATAAGGGAAATGAGTTGTTGTTTTCTAAAATTGCAAAAGATACCTGGCGTGTAACCACAGCTAATGCAAAAAAAATAGTTGTAAAATATAACTATTATGCAGCCGAAATAAATGCAGGTTCTAGTTATTTAGATAGTAAGCAATTGTATGTAAACCCTGTTAATTGTTGCTTGTACGTGCAAGATAAAATTAACGAACCTTGTACGCTAGCACTCGATATTCCTGCGGATTATAAAGTAGCGAGTTCGCTAAAAAAAATAAGTTCTAATCTATACGAAGCCGCAGATTTTCATGAAATGGCTGATAGCCCTTTTATAGCAAGCAATTCATTGCAGCATAATATGTTTGTAATGGATGGTGTTGAATTCCATTTGTGGTTTCAAGGAGAGTGTAAGCCTAATTGGACAAAGCTCATTAACGACTTTTTTATTTTTACGAATGAACAGTTGCTTACCCTAAAGGAGTTTACTTGCGAAGCCTATCATTTCTTTTTTCAAATACTACCTGTTAAATTTTACCACGGAGTAGAACATGTTAAATCAACGGTTATAGCCTTAGGTCCTTCCTATAAGTTAATGGAAGATGAGTTGTACGAAAGCCTATTGGGGGTCAGCTCTCATGAGCTTTTCCATTCGTGGAATATTAAAACTATTCGTCCTGCTGAAATGCTTCCGTATAATTACAAGCAAGAAAATTATTCTCGATTGGGCTTTGTGTACGAGGGAGTAACCACATATTACGGAGATTTAATGCTATTCAGGGGAGGTGTTTTTTCTGAACAACAATTTTTTAAAAATTTTGGA
Organism: Bacteroidota bacterium; assembly: GCA_017303975.1. Taxonomy (NCBI): domain Bacteria; kingdom Pseudomonadati; phylum Bacteroidota; species Bacteroidota bacterium. The sequence continues at coordinate 20,429 of JAFLBG010000036.1, read as the reverse complement.
GTTGCCATTCAACGTCACCTTGATAATTTTGGAAGATTTAATTTGTCGGTTGCCGATTCTTCTTTTGATACTTGGTTAGACGGATATGTTCCCGGTGTGCCGTATAGAAAAACATCTATTTATGACGAAGGTAGCATCATTGCTTTTGTTACCGATGTGCTTATTCGAAATCATAGCAATGGCAAACATTCGTTAGACGATGTGGTGCGATATTTATATACCGAGTTTGCAAAGAAAAATAGGGGATATAACGATGACGATTATAAGAATACAGTTGCGAAGTTTGCAACAATTTCGTTGAATGATTTTTTTGAAAAATATGTGTATACGGCTGCTTCGTACGATTCAATTATAACAATGGCTTTGGATTATATTGGTTGTGAATTATCAATTGCTAAATCGAAAAAATATTATGAAGCACATTATGGTATTAAGGTTGTTGACAATGGCGCAACTGTAAAAGTAGCAGCCATCTATCCTAATTCAATAGCTTACAATTCGGGTGTTTCAATGCAGGATGAAATTGTTGCAATTAATGGAATGGCAATTAAAAATGATTTTGCAGACTGGGCTAAATATTTTGGCAAACGAAAAATAACCTTACAAATAAATAGAAATGGTGAGTTTGTTTCAATTGAATTAACTCCAACTTCAGAGGAGTATTATAAAACATATACAATTACCAAAAATATACACGCATCTTTCGAACAGAAGAATGCGTTTCAGCATTGGAGTAAAAGATTGTTTTAGCGCCTGATTTTTGGTTTGGCACACATTTTGTTTTCTACTAATAAATTAAATTATTGGGAGGACCAAATCATGAAAACAAACATTACAAGCCTAATCAAAAAAACTGCCATCGTTGTAGTAACATTAGTAGCTAGTGAGCAATCAATCAAAGCGTATGGGAGAAATTCCGAATTAAATTTGCGTATGTCTGACAACAGCGATTTTATTGTTACGTTGGATAATAACAGATTTAATGATAGATCTAGCACATTTAGTTTGCAAAACATTCAACCGGGCAGACACTATCTTAAAATTGTAAAATTTCCTAATCAATACAATGGAGGTTTTTGTGCCACTCCTAGAGTAGCTTTCGAAGGATTTATAAAAGTACCGGCTTCATCTGTTGTGTATGCTTTAATTGAAAAGCACAGAGGTTATACAGTTGCAAATGTGCTGCCAATTGCTACTTGTAGCAACAATTACAATGCCAACTATACTTATGGAAATGAGAATTATACTTACAATACTAGTCAATGTGGTACAAGCGTTTATAGTAGTAACAATGGCGGATATAGCACGACATATACAAATTGCAACGCAAGTACCACTCCTGTTATTATGCCAATGGATAATGGAACTTTTATGCAACTTAAATCAATGATGATGAATCAATCTTTTGAGAGTACTCAATTGATTACTGCTAAACAAGCGTTGGCTAGCAATTATTTAACAAGTGCACAAGCATTGGATTTGATGAATGTGTTTACGTTTGAATCAACCAAGTTAGACTTTGCTAAGTATGCCTATAATAGAGTTGTTGACAAGGGTAATTATTTTATAGTTAATAATGGATTTACTTTTCAAAGCAGTGTTAGTGCCTTAAATAGTTATATAGGGTTTTAATTAGTTAAGGAGTATAAATAAGAAGAGCGGTGAAATTTCACCGCTCTTCTTATTTATATAAATGTAATCAGTTTATGCAACTACTTTATTCAACACTTTTGCCATTGTTTTTCCTATTACAGCTGGCGAATCAACTACATGAATTCCACACTCACGCATTATTTTCATTTTTGCAGCTGCGGTGTCGTCATCGCCACCTACAATTGCACCGGCATGGCCCATGGTACGTCCTGCAGGAGCGGTTTGTCCGGCAATAAATCCTACTACAGGTTTTTTATTATTTTCTTTTATCCAACGAGCAGCTTCTGCTTCCATACCGCCACCAATTTCTCCAATCATAACAATACCTTCGGTTTCCGGATCATTCATTAAAAGTTCTACCGCTTCTTTAGTAGATGTTCCAATAATTGGATCTCCTCCTATGCCAATAGCAGTGGTTATTCCAAGTCCTGCTTTCACAATTTGATCCGCAGCCTCGTAGGTTAATGTTCCGGATTTAGAAACGATACCGATTTTTCCTTTTTTGAAAACGAAACCTGGCATGATACCCACTTTTGCTTCGCCCGCAGTAATTATTCCCGGACAGTTTGGTCCAATTAATCTGCAGTTGTAGTCTTTTAAATATTCTTTCGCATAAATCATGTCTTTTGTTGGTATTCCTTCCGTAATACACACTATTACCTTAATTCCTGCTTGAGCAGCTTCCATAATAGCATCTGCAGCAAATGCAGGAGGTACAAATATGATAGATACATCAGCACCGGTTTGTTTTACAGCTTCCTCAACGGTATTAAATACAGGTTTTTCCAAGTGTTTGCTGCCACCTTTGCCCGGAGTTACACCGCCCACAACGTTAGTGCCGTATTCAATCATTTGTCCTGCATGAAAAGTACCTTCGCTTCCTGTAAAACCTTGTACAATTACTTTCGATTTTTTATTTACTAATACTGACATAATTTTTTTAGTTATAATGGTTAAATATAGTAATTATTATTTCAGTATTAATGAAAACGTAAGCCTTTTTATGTTATCAAGAAAACTGCCTAGGCAGGATAATAGCTTTTAAACGATTGTATTGAAGAATTACTAATAGTCCATTTTTCTTTTATTGTTTTCCATTTATTTGCCAAGAAAAAGTAAATAATTTTATCCAAGGGAAGTAGTACGCAAATGTTTACTAATCCACTAATTTTATCAGCTAATTTAGATGGAAGTTTTCTATAACTAACAGAAAATCCTGCATCAATGTAACTGATGTAGTGCCAGTATCCACTTGGAATATATAAGGAATCTCCATGCTCTAAAATACATTCTTGCCCCTTTACAAAGTTTAGTGCGGGGTATTTTTGATAGTCAGGATTATTTAAATCTACCAGAGAAAAAGTAGTAAATGGCAACCTGTACAAATATTTTGAGTATTCTGGAGAAACTAATATTACTTTCTTTTTGCCTCCAAAATGAGTTAAAAGTACATCAGACATGTCTATATCATAGTGTAATCTGACATCGGTATTTTTTGATCCAAAAAACATATAGCCTAATTTGCCTAGTATGCCCTTCATTATTTTGGGGCAAGGAAAGTCTTTGCCTAATTTAGGCGATACCTTAAAAAGATTAAGTAGAAATATCCTTTTAGAAGTGAATTCGTTTTTTTTCAATATTGTTAGGTATTCTTCGAACTTCATTTTACAATTCCCTTTGGTGTAAGCGGTGCTGCTATCTTTATCGCAGCTCTTTTCGTCTATAAGCTCAATTTCTAAATTACCTACCTCGTTTATAAAGTAGTCATAGTTCCAATTTTTTTCGGCAAACGTTCCTTTTGTTAAATTCCTGATTACAACTGGTCGTTTATTCTCTAAATAGTAATTTTTAAAATTGCTTAATTTTAATCCATCTATAGATGGAATTTTATCTAACTGCATCATGTTTTTTATTTTTATATTTCTGTAGTTTTGACTCTAATCAATTTTCAGCCGTATATTTAGCTTATATAGTCGATTGAATAATTAGGTTTGCGTATTAACCTAATTGTTGAATTATGGAATTTAAGTACTTAAATTCCTAATAATCCTCCTGAATAATCCCAGAAGTCATCTTTTTTGTATTTGCTTATAAGTGATTCGTAGTAAGGTTTATGCCTGGTTGCATTCTTTTCACCTATACTTTCTTTTTGATTTGTTTTATTGTTATTAAGAGATGTTTGAGAAGCGCCTAAACAATTATTATAGCCGGTAATTGCTTTTCCTAAAAAAAATTTAAATAATGAACTAAAAACAGATAGCATAATAGTTAACATTTAAATAGGTTAAACATTAGTTATTTTGTGTTCATTGCTTGCTCTAAAGAGCTGCTGAAACCATTTAGATTCATAGACTTTCATAACAAAATTTATACCAAAAGAAATTTTGTTAACAGTTTTTAACGAAGTTCTGACAAAATGAAACAATTTAAAGTGAAGCCAGTTTGACAAAGAAAAATTAATACATTTGGGCTGTGAATAATAAAATTATTAGTCAAGATACTATAGTGGCTTTAGCAACAGCTCACGGAGTAGGTGCAATAGCGGTTATCCGATTGTCGGGAAACGATGCAATTTCGATAGCAGATAAGGTATTGTTTACTAAAAAGGGATTGCTTTTAAATCTTTTGCAGAAAGCTGATAGAAAGGCATATTTTGCTATTGTTAAAGATGCGGATATTGTTTTGGATGAGGTGATAGCCATTGCATTTAGAGCACCGCATTCCTTTACCGGAGAAAACGTTGTGGAGATTTCTTGTCACGGTTCTGTGTTTATACAACAACAAATACTATTGTTGCTAACCAAGAGTGGTGCAAGGCTTGCTACCCCCGGAGAGTTTACTATGCGTGCTTTTTTGAACGGGAAAATGGATTTATCGCAAGCCGAAGCGGTAGCAGATTTAATCGCCTCTAATTCCGCTACATCGCACCAAGTGGCTATGCAACAAATGCGTGGAGGGTTTTCGTCTAAAATTAAAACGCTGCGAGAAAATTTAGTAAACTTTGCTTCATTACTAGAGTTGGAGCTTGATTTTAGCGAAGAGGATGTAGAGTTTGCTAATAGAGCCGATTTGCGCACATTGATAGTTGCGATACAGAAAATAGTACAACGATTAATGGACTCATTTGAGTTTGGTAATGTAATTAAAAATGGAATTCCGGTAGCTATTGTAGGAAAGCCGAATGCAGGTAAATCACGCTTGTTAAATGCGTTGTTAGAAGAAGAGAGAGCAATTGTATCTGAAATACCCGGAACAACAAGAGATACCATTGAAGATAATATCATCATCGATGGCATTTTATTCCGATTTATTGATACAGCAGGTATTAGGCACACCACAGATGTGATAGAGCAAATTGGTGTTGCAAAAACATTTGAAGCAATAAAGCAATCAGCCATAATTATTTATTTGTTCGATATTCAAGAGTTAACCAGCAGAGAACTAAAATCTGTAGTTGCTGAAATAGAAGAGCACTTGAATAAATACAATTCTCAATTGATTATTGTTGGAAATAAAATTGATAAAGCCGATTTAGCTTATACCGAGCGCGAGTTTCAAGAATTTAAGAATACGCTATTTATATCTGCGAAATACGGTAACAATATAAATGCTTTGAAGGCTAAGCTGGTAGAGCTTTTTGATAGCCGAGCTGTAAATGTTACAGAAACGGTAGTTACCAATGCACGTCATGCTGAGGCGTTGCGCAATGCCAATAAATCGTTAATTAAAATTTTGGATGGTTTAAATACCAATCAAACTACGGAGCTTATTGCATCCGATGTCCGTAATGCCCTCCATCAGTTAGGTTTGATCACCGGAGAAATTTCTACCGACAATCTGTTGGAAAATATTTTTTCTAAGTTTTGTATCGGAAAGTAGCCTATTGGTAGTTTGAGAGAGAGTATCTTCCTTAATTCATTTATAAAACAGAAAACTACCACATTTAAAAATAAAACATGTTACCTACAACATAGACTCTACCTTAAATTCAGAGGTTTGGTGGAACGTAATATCCGGATAATCTTGTTTTGTCATATTTAGCGACCATGGGCTTTCTGCAAAAAATACGGCATTCCCTTCTTTGTCATATCCAATTTGAGAATGCTTGCGTTCAATAAATTTTTGCAACATTGCTTTGTCATTAGACGTAACCCAACACGCCTTATGGAAGTTAAGTTGCGAGAAATTACATTTAGCGCCATATTCATGTTGTAATCTAAATTGGATTACCTCGAATTGAAGTTCTCCAACTGTTCCTATAATTTTTCTGCTGCCGGGTTCTTGTAAAAAAAGTTGCGCAACACCTTCTTCGGTAAGTTGTCTTACACCTTTGTCAAGCTGTTTGGCTTTAAATGGGTCTGCATTTATAACCTCTCTGAATAATTCAGGCGAAAAGCTCGGAATACCTTTGAAGTGTAGTTTTTCGCCCGAAGTTAGAGTGTCTCCAATTTTAAATTGACCTGTATCGTACAGTCCAATTACGTCTCCCGGAAAAGCTTCTTCTACTAAATTTTTATCTTTAGCCATAAACGTTACCGGATTGGCAAATTTTATTTTTTTGTCTAATCTGGTGTGGTAATAAAAGGTATTGCGTTCAAAGTATCCGGAGCAAATTCGCAAAAATGCAATTCTGTCTCGATGGTTGGGATCTAAATTGGCATGTATCTTAAAAACAAAGCCTGAAAATTGAGGTTCTGAAGACAAAACCTCTCTTTCTGCTGTAAATCGAGTTCCAGGGCTTGGCGCAATTTCTAAAAATGTTTCAAGTAGTTCTTGTATTCCAAAATTGTTTATTGCACTACCAAAAAAAACAGGCGCTACCTGCCCATCTAAATAATCTTGAATATTGAGCGGGTTATAAACGCCATCAATTAGTTCTACATCTTCGCGTAATTTCTGTACATACTCTTCTTTCAAATAGTCATTAATTTCATCGGTAAATATGTTGTCCAGTTTTATATAGTTATCTACAATTTTTGTTTTGTTTTCTTCAAACAGATTTAGCTTTTTATGGTATAAGCTATATACCCCTTGGAATCGAGCGCCTTGATTAATTGGCCAGGATAGCGGTCGTACTTTAATATTTAGTTTTTCTTCGAGTTCATCCAATAAATCAAACGGGTCTTTACCCTCTCTATCCATCTTATTTATAAAAATGATAACAGGGGTGTTGCGCATTCTACATACGCTCATCAGTTTTTCCGTTTGCTCTTCTACACCTTTTACACAATCAACTACTAAAATAACACTGTCAACCGCTGTAAGCGTTCTGTATGTATCTTCGGCAAAATCTTTATGACCGGGTGTATCTAAAATGTTTACTTTTTTTCCTTTATACTCAAATGCCATTACAGATGTAGCAACAGAAATACCACGCTGTTTCTCAATTTCCATGAAATCGGATGTGGCAGATTTTTTTATTTTGTTGCTCTTTACTGCACCTGCTGTTTGAATTGCACCTCCAAAAAGCAAAAACTTTTCTGTAAGTGTAGTTTTTCCTGCATCCGGATGGCTAATAATAGCAAAGGTTCTGCGCTTTTGTATTTCTGTTTCTAGTTGCATAATTGATAACTATTGGGGCATATTTCTATTTAAATCAATTATACATTAAATCTAAAATGCATTAAATCCCCATCGCTTACTACATATTCCTTGCCTTCAACACCTAGTTTGCCGGCATCTCTGCAAGCAGCTTCGGAACCTAGAGTAATAAAGTCGTTATATTTTATTACTTCGGCTTTTATAAATCCTTTTTCAAAATCTGTATGTATAACGCTTGCCGCTTGTGGAGCTGTCATGCCTTTGTGTATAGTCCATGCGCGAACTTCTTTTACGCCAGCTGTAAAGTAGGTTTGTAGGTTAAGCAGTTTGTAAGCCACTTTTATCAACTTATTTACACCCGGCTCTTGTAATGCCATGTCTGCAAGAAATAATTGTCGCTCTTCGTATGAATCTAGCGCAGCAATTTCTGCCTCCATTTGTGCTGTAATGTATAAAACCTCAGCGTTTTCATCCTTAACCGCTTCTTTTACCAGTTCCACATACTTATTTCCTGATTTAACGGAGGCCTCATCTACATTGCAAACATATAATACAGGCTTAATGGTAAGCAAATGGCAATCTGCTAAATGATCCAAATCTGCCCCCGAAATGTTTGCTGAACGAGCCGATTTTCCTTGATCTAAGCATTGTTTTACTTGCGACAATACATCATATGCTTTTTTTGCATCTTTATCAGTACCTGCTTTTGCGAGCTTTTCAACTCGTTTTATTTTGGCTTCTACTGTCTCTAAATCTTTTAATTGAAGTTCTGTGTCAATTATCTCTTTATCACGAACCGGATTCACAGATCCATCTACGTGCACAACATTGGGGTCGTCAAAACAGCGCAGCACATGTATAATAGCATCTGTTTCGCGAATATTTGCTAAAAATTTATTTCCCAATCCTTCGCCTTTGCTAGCACCTTTTACAAGGCCTGCAATATCCACAATTTCAACGGTGGTAGGCACTACACGTTCTGGCTTTACTAATTTTTCAAGTTCGGCTAAACGTTCGTCCGGAACAGTAATAACGCCAATGTTAGGCTCTATTGTACAAAAAGGAAAGTTTGCCGCTTGTGCTTTTGCATTCGTTAAACAGTTAAATAAAGTTGACTTTCCAACATTGGGTAAGCCTACAATTCCACATTTTAATCCCATAAATAAATAATAAAATTCAAAACACTAAATAAGAAATTCTAAATAATACACAACCATAAAACAGATTGCGAGTCGGCAAATATAAGCAGTTTGATGAGATTCAAGAAAATGGGTGTAAATATTGCCGTTTGGTCTGTTTTAATTGCAATTAATTTGATAATTTGCGTATTACGTAAATTCTTTAAACATTTATGTCCTAAAATTCGTGTATGATACGTTTGTTTGTGCTTGTTTGTGTGTTTTTTTATTCATTTAGTTTAGCGTTTGCTCAAACAGAAAAAGCATATATCACTGCTGCACAAGCGCATATTCAAAAAGGCTTCTACAACGATGCTATTATTGAGCTTAACAAGGTACTTGCTCTAAATTCAGAAAATGTAGAGGCTAATCTTATCATGGCACAAGCAAAAAATGCTATTGGAGATTACATGGGCGCGCTTACGCATGCAACCAAAATCTCGCATATTAAATCTCCTGAAGTATACAGTGTAAAAGGATATTCTTTATTTCATTTGTATAGATTTAATGAATGCATTCCTTTGCTAGAAGAGCTAATCAAGCTAAAATCTGCTAAAAGAGAGGATTATTTGATGCTTTCAAAAGCTTATTTTAGGCTTAAAAAGAGGGAAGAGGCAACATCAACACTTACTAGATTAATAGATTCTGATAGAAAAAACGAAAACAATTATTTAGAGAGAGCCAAATTGTATTATCTAACAGATAAATACAGCCAAGCAATAGAAGATTGCAATAGGGCAATAGATTTGAAAAAAGATTTTGCCGAAGCATTTTATTACAGAGGTGCATGCAAAGACGAACAAAAAAAGTACGAGGCCGCTATTCTTGATTACGATAAAGCAATTGAACTAAAGCCTGATTTAAGTGATGCCTACACAGACAGAGGGTTAGCACGAAGTAAAACTAAAGATAAAACAGGTGCTATTAATGATTTTAATAGAGCAATTCAGCTTAATGCAACAAGCGCATCTACATACTACAAGCAAGGTTTATCCGAAATTGATAGCAAAAATTTTAAAGCTGCAATTAAAAATTTTAATAAAGCAATCGACTTAAAGTCGGATTATCACGAAGCCTTTTACAAGCGAGCACAAGTGAAAATTATTGTTGGCGAAAACAACACTGCAATGCTTGATTTGGATCATGCAATTAGGGTAAAGCCTGATTATGTAGAGGCGTACAATGCGCGCGGTCTACTAAAAGAGCAGCTTAAGAATACGATAGCCGCCAAAGATGATTATACAAAAGCTATTGAGTTAGAGCCAAATTATGCAGAAGCCTTTTATAACAGAGGTGTATTAAAGTTTAAACAGGACGATTATTCTGGCGCAATAGATGATTTTTCAAAGGCCATTGATGCAAATGTAAATTACGGAGATGCCTTCTTTAAGCGAGCCAGCGCACGATTCAACCTTGGCTACAAAAAAGATGCCTGTGAAGATTGGTCCAAAGCCAAACAGCTAGGCAACAAAAATGCCGAGGAAAATTTAAAACAATATTGCACAAAAAAGTAACAGGTTCATTCTTGTTCAAAATCTTTTTAACAATTAGCTAATTTAGTTTTATCAGTGATAACGGGGTGTTCGGTCAAATCAATGTTGTTCACATGTGTATTGTAGAAAACTTTTTCAGTTATTTTCAAAAATATATTGACTTGCTTTGTTTGTTCGAGTAGCTTTGCTGAAATGCTTTTGTAAATTAAAAAATATTCTTATTTTCGCCCCTTATGAGACAACTGAAAATTACCAAATCAATCACTAACCGAGAAAGCGCATCATTAGATAAGTATTTACAAGAAATTGGCAAAGAAGACCTCATCACAGCAGAAGAAGAGGTAGAGTTAGCCAGAAAAATCAAAAAAGGAGACCAAGCTGCACTAGAAAAATTAACCAAATCAAATTTGCGTTTTGTGGTATCTGTTGCAAAACAATACCAAAATCAAGGATTAAGTTTACCCGATTTAATTAATGAAGGTAATTTAGGTTTGATTAAAGCAGCTCAGCGTTTTGATGAAACTAGAGGTTTTAAGTTTATATCTTATGCCGTTTGGTGGATTCGTCAGTCAATTCTTCAGGCTTTGGCAGAACAATCTCGTATTGTTAGATTACCATTGAACCAAGTTGGATCGTTAAATAAAATTAACAAAGCATTCTCTAAACTAGAGCAAGAATACGAAAGAGAGCCTAGTGCGGATGAGCTTGCTAAGATATTAGACATTCCGGAAGACAAGATTGCTGATACCATGAAGGTGTCTGGACGTCATGTGTCTATGGACGCTCCATTTGCAAGCAACGAAGAAGGTAGCTTAATCGATGTATTGGTAAATCATGATTCGCCTCGTGCAGATAGTTTATTGATTTCAGAATCACTTCAACGAGAAATAGAACGTTCTTTATCAACACTTACAGACAGAGAAAGAGATGTTATAAAACTATTTTTTGGAATTGGCCAAAATCATGGATTAACACTAGAAGAAATAGGTGCTAAATTTGATTTAACAAGAGAACGTGTTCGTCAAATAAAAGAAAAAGCAATAAGAAGATTGCGTCACACATCAAGAAGCAAGCTATTAAAAGCATATTTAGGTGAATAAAATCATAGTTTAAAAAATGTCAACAAACCGCAAAAACAAATTATACGTTTTTGCGGTTTGTTTTTTATATTCAATGCCTGAAATAAATAAAATAGTTAAAGATGAAATCAGAAACCTTAGAAGCTAAAAACGTGGATTTAAAAAATAATTACGAAAATCAATTAAATGGTTGGATACAACAAGAACGCTCTGCCATCGATTTGGTGGGGATTGTAGGTGCTTTATGGTTAGAAAAATCAGTAGAGCTGCTCATCTTTAGAAATCAACTATACGATAGAAGCGCAAGCGAAATAATGAATTTGCATCAATATGCAAAAGACATTGTTAGGAAGCCTATCAATGTAAACGATACTCTTTTGCTCGCACAAGAACTTAAAAAACTAGATTTGGTTCCTTCTAGAATCGACATTGGAAAGTTAGGAGCAGAGTGGCAACACGAACAGGCTAATTTTAAAACAGTAACTGATTTTGTAACAAACAAGCTAAAAGATTTTATTGGTAAAGATGCTCCAACCATTACCCCTAAAGATGTTGTTTTGTACGGATTTGGTAGAATTGGACGCTTGGCAGCAAGAGAACTTATTGCTCAGGCCGGAAAAGGAGAACAGTTAAGGCTTAGAGCCATTGTTACTCGTAGCAATAGTGATGAGGATATTGTAAAGCGTGCCGATTTGCTTCGTAAAGATTCTGTACACGGACCATTCCCGGGAACCATAATTGAGGATTTTGAGAAAAAAGCGTTGATTATAAATGGACACACCATCTATATGATTGCTGCAAGTAACCCTGCCGAAGTTGATTACGAAGCATGGGGTATTAAAAATGCACTATTAATTGATAATACAGGTATTGCCAGAGATAGAGATGGATTGAGTAAGCACTTAAAATCGAAAGGAATTGGCAAAGTATTGCTTACAGCGCCTGGCAAAGGCGATATTCCAAATATTGTTTATGGAATTAATCAAACAGATTATAAAAAAGAAGAGCAAATTTTTTCGGCAGCCTCTTGCACAACTAACGCTATAGTTCCTGTTTTGTCTGTAATTGATAAATCACTTGGAATTGCTCGTGGACATATCGAAACCATTCATTCTTACACAAACGACCAAAATTTATTAGATAACTATCACGATAAATACCGTAGAGGTAGAGCGGCAGCAATAAACATGGTTATAACTGAAACTGGTGCTGATAAGGCAGTAGCTAAGGTTTTACCTCAACTAAGCGGAAAAATAACCGGTAATGCAGTTCGTGTTCCTACCCCTAATGTATCTTTGGCAATTTTAAATCTTGCTATTAATAAAGAAACAACTAAAGAAGCAATAAATGAGATAATGAAAGATGCGGCCTTAAATGGTAAGTTGGTTGAGCAAATTCAATATTCATATTCAAATGAATTGGTTTCGTCCGATTGCATTGGAAATCCTTGTCCGTCTATATTTGATAGTCCTGCAACAATTGTTAGCAAAGACCAAAAGAATGTATCGCTATATGTTTGGTACGATAATGAGTATGGATATACTCGCCAGGTAATTCGATTGGCTAAGCATATTTCGGAAGTGATACGGATGAGATATTATTAAGTTAACGAGTTCTATATTAGTGTCTTAAAATAGAGGTGTAAAGTTAGATCTTCACACCTCTATTTTGCTTGTATGATAGAACTTCTTGCCTTTCAGATTTATTTAAACAGTACTTTTTCTTATCTTTAATAAACTAAAAAGAACAAACATACTATGGCATTTGATCTAGAAATGATAAAAAAAGTGTATGCCAATTTACCTTCAAAAATTGAAGCTGCACGTAAACTAATTGGTCGTCCGCTAACGTTAACAGAAAAAATTTTATATGCGCATTTGCATGCGGAACAAAAAGCAGAAAAGTTTGAGAGAGGCAAATCGTACGTAGATTTTGCCCCGGATAGAGTTGCCATGCAAGATGCAACTGCACAAATGGCATTACTTCAGTTTATGCAAGCTGGACGTCCAAAAGTAGCCGTTCCTTCTACAGTACATTGCGACCATTTAATTACAGCAAAGGATGGTGCAGCAACAGATTTAGCTTTCGCCACAAAAGAAAGTAAAGAAGTATTTGATTTTTTAGGTTCAGTTTCAAATAAATACGGAATAGGGTTTTGGAAACCAGGTGCAGGAATTATACATCAAGTAGTGTTGGAAAATTACGCATTCCCAGGGGGAATGATGATTGGTACCGATTCTCATACCGTAAATGCAGGTGGTTTAGGAATGATTGCCATTGGCGTTGGTGGTGCGGATGCGTGTGATGTGATGGCTGGTTTAGCTTGGGAACTAAAAATGCCTAAATTAATTGGAGTAAAACTAACTGGAAAGCTGAATGGCTGGACAGCTCCCAAAGATGTGATATTAAAGGTAGCAGGAATATTAACCGTAAAAGGTGGAACCGATGCAGTTGTTGAATATTTTGGAGAAGGTGCAACATCTATGAGTTGCACAGGAAAAGGAACCATTTGTAATATGGGTGCAGAAATTGGAGCAACCACTTCTACATTTGGTTATGATGAATCTATGGCTCGTTACTTGAAAGCTACCGGAAGAGCGGATGTTGCTGAACTTGCGAATGCTGTAAAAGAACATTTAACTGCAGATCCCGAAGTTTATGCAAATCCTTCTGCTTATTTCGATCAAGTAATTGAAATTAATTTATCTGAACTGGAACCACATGTAAATGGGCCTTTCACTCCCGATTTAGCTACGCCTATTTCTAAATTAAAAGAGGAAGCTGTTAAAAATGGTTGGCCGTTAAAAATTTCTGTGGGCTTGTTAGGCTCTTGTACCAACTCTTCTTACGAAGATATTTCTCGTGCAGTAAGTTTGGCAAAACAAGTAGCTACTAAAAATTTAAAATCAAAGGCCGAGTATTTAATCAATCCTGGTTCTGAGCAAATACGTTATACAATCAAACGTGATGGCTTTTTGGATGTGTTTGATCAAATAGGAGCAAAGGTATTTACTAATGCGTGTGGTCCTTGTATTGGTATGTGGGATAGAATGGGAGCAGAGAAGCAAGAAAAAAATACCATCATTCATTCGTTCAACAGAAATTTTGCGAAACGTGCAGATGGAAATCCAAATACGTATGCATTTGTAGCGTCTCCAGAAATCGTAACAGCAATGGCTATTGCAGGCGATTTAACATTTAATCCGTTAACAGATACATTAACAAACGAAAAAGGAGAGCAAGTAAAACTAGATCCTCCAACAGGCGATGAATTGCCTAAAAAGGGCTTTGCTGTGGAAGATGCCGGATATCAAGCTCCTGCTGCAGATGGTAGTAAAGTAAGTGTATTAGTTGATGTTAAATCAGACCGACTTCAATTACTTGCTCCGTTTACAGCTTGGGAAGGTATTGATTTAAAAGGATTAAAACTTTTAATAAAAGCAAAAGGGAAATGTACCACCGATCATATTTCTATGGCAGGTCCTTGGCTTAAATTCCGTGGGCACTTAGATAATATTTCAAACAATATGTTGATTGGTGCGGTAAATGCGTTTAACGAAAAAACTGATAACGTTAAGAATCAACTTACTGGTGCTTATGAAAGTGTTCCTAAGGTACAACGCCAGTACAAAGCAAAACAAATTGGTTCGCTAGTAGTGGGCGATGAAAATTACGGAGAAGGTTCTTCTAGGGAACATGCTGCTATGGAGCCTCGCCATTTGGGTGTTCGTGCTGTGTTGGTAAAATCATTTGCACGTATTCACGAAACAAATCTAAAGAAGCAAGGTATGCTTGCGCTTACATTTGCTAATAAAGAAGATTACAACAAAATTCAAGAAGACGATACGTTTGATATTAATGGATTAGTTTCGTTTACTCCTGGTGTTCCGCTTACTTTGGTATTGAATCATAAAGATGGCTCAAAAGAAGAAATTAAAGTTAATCATAGCTATAATGCTCAACAAATAGAGTGGTTTAAGGCTGGAGGAGCCTTAAATATTATCAGAGCGAGTGTAAATGCGTAACACACTTTTTATGAATTGGGGTGCAAAAATTAAGTGTAAAACTATTTTTGCACCTCTTTTTTTTGTGTATTTACTTTCCTTAAATAGTCCTATTCTAGCTGCAAATATCGATTCATTGTATATTTACAAATACAATAAACTGGCAGTAAGTTTTTTTAAAACATATACTAGTTGCGAATTAGATTTTGCTCCTCAACGTCCGGATTCTTTTGCTTTACCTACAGCTTATTCAACATCGGCTTCTCTTTTTAACGGGTTTAGTTTTGATTACGATAAATTGTCTTTCTCTTTTGGATTTGCTGATAAAACAAGTACCGATTATGCCAGAAAGGGAAGAACTTTATACAATTCATTTGGTTTTTCAATTAACAGTATAAATTATCGATTAGAGTCATCCTATAGAAGATTTATTGGTTTTTATGATGAGAATATTATCAGAATGATTACTTCTAACGATTCTCTCGTTAAGCCCTATTTTCAAAATCCATCTTTACACACCACTTTAGTAAAAGTGAAGGGGATTCATTTTTTTAACAAAAGAAACAGGTTTTCGTATTCGGCCGCTTATAACAACGTGCAGCGTCAGGTAAGAAGCGCATTTACGTTTATGGGAGTAGTAAATTTATATAATTTGAATATTAATTCATCAAAGGGTATTATTCCGGTTGAAGCTCAAGCGTATTATGGAAGTTGGAAAAGTTTGAGTGCCATGAATGTTACCGGTTTGTCTATGGGGCCCGGTTTTGCGTTTAATTTTGTTTTATTGAAACGCTTGTATCTAAATTTTACACTTACAGCAGGACTGGAACTAAACAGGCTTACCTATGGTAATAATATGGAAGGGAATGCGATAGAAAAATATAATTTTGGTATAAATACCGCAGAATCGAGGTTTGCAGTAGGTTATAATGCTAGAAATTTTTATGTGTCTTATAATGTAAGAAGTGATGGTGTGAATTACAAAATGATTGATGCTAAAGTTACTACAAGTCTCATTACACAAAATTTTATAATTGGTTACCGATTTAAGGTAAGAGAGAAGGGGCCATTAAATAAATTAAGGCAAAGTAAATTGTATAATAGAGCCTTTAAATAATTACTCAATAAGTAGCTTTGCGAAGTATTGTTGGTTGGAGGTGAAAATGTTTAGATTATACAGTCCACCAGAAATGTTTTTTTCTAGATTAATTTTATACAGATCTCCATTTTTTGAAAAAGTGTAATTTTTTATTTCTTGTCCAATTGAGTTTAGTACTTCAATTTTTATAGAGCTATCAATGTTTTGCGGAAGCGAAAAAGTAAACTCCCCATTGGAAGGATTTGGAGAAATTATAATCGCCTCACGTATATTTAATACATTTTCTACTTCCAAATAAAGTGTTGAATTCCAAATGCTGTCAGCCCATTCCGGATGATCTATAAATGGATTTCTGTTGTCTTGAATTACATAAATTGCGTCATTTCTATTTATTTCTTTTGTACTAACCGGATCTTGGTGGTGCCATTTAAGTAAAAGATTTACTGCCCATTGGTTTAGCGAAGCTTTGGTGGTCATTGCAGAGCTGCTCCAACTATTATCTTCTGTGTAGTACCTGGTTGACATATAAAAATAACTGCGAGCTATATCTCCTTTGTATTCATCAATAGGTTCAAAAACTATATTGGTGTATCCTGGAAATGAGCAAAATCCAAGTTTACAGCCGTTTTGGGAGGTCCACAACCCATTTGCCACTTCTCCAAATGGATAATTTCCATGTTGTGCATTTACATAGCCATCGGTTGGATAAATATGAAATAAATCACTTTCCATGGGAGTTGCACTGTTAAACCAGCTTTGTGGCCAAGCATGTTCTCTGTTGTAGCAATCTCCCTCTCCTGCGTAGGAGCCACATTGGTCTGCACTAATAAAAGAATAGCTGTAAGGAGGTGTTCCGTTGGGCACATCCGAATAAATATCCCACACTTTTCCGTTTGATTTTTTATCTGTGTTTTTAAAATGTGTATGTAGAGAGTTGTAGGATACTGATGTATGATTGTCAATTATATTGTGCAGTGCCAGTTTCAATGGAGTCCCTGTTAATCCGGTTGCACTATTGTAATAACCACTTGGAATAGTTTGCGAAAAACACAAGTGTGTAACGAGCAAAAAGCTGATAAGCGATTTTAAATTCATAGGCTTCAAATTTCGACTAAATGAGTTTAACATACAAATGCCTGTTACTTAATGTTAATAAATGATAAAAAATTAGTAGTATTTTAGTGCTCGTTATGGTAATATACAACCCCAAAGACTGGATAAAACTTATATTCCAATTTCACAAAAGTGATACAGTAAGGATGCTTACTCCTGCAATGATTGCATTAGGCATTTATACAGGCATTTTAACATATTTAGAAATTGATTTGAAATTGTTTTCTGTAAAAAGCACAACTGTGGTTCATTCATTACTCGGGTTTGTTATTTCTTTGTTGTTGGTGTTTAGGACAAATACTGCCTACGAACGTTGGTGGGAGGGGAGAAAGCTTTGGGGGGAATTGGTAAACAACAGCAGAAATTTGGCTATTAAAATAAATGCGTTTGTACCAACAGAAATTAACAATTCTCGCAATCGCCTTGCTTCTCTGTTAGCGCACTATCCAACTGTACTTAAAGAACATTTAAGAAAAGGTGTTGATGAACTTTATTTGGAGTCAATACCTGCAATAGATGTGGCGCAGCTTAAAAAATATAAGCATAAGCCCAATGGTATGGTTAATTCAATTACACAGGAATTGTGCGAATTAAACAAACAGAAAGTCGTTTCTGATGAAAAATTATTATTATTAAACGAAGAGGTTAAAAGTCTTGTAAATGTAGCTGGCGCTTGCGAACGAATTAAGAATACTCCTATTCCTTATTCATACAGTTTGTTCATAAAGAAAATAATTTTTGCGTATGTATTTAGCATGCCGTTTGGTTTTATTCTCGATTTTAAATATTGGACTATTCCTATTGTTATATTTGTATTTTATGCGTTTGCAAGTCTTGAATTAATTGCCGAAGAAATAGAAGACCCATTTGGCAGCGATGCTAATGATTTGCCAACAGATGATTTGGCTGAAAAAATAAAGGCTAATGTACAAGAGATAATAACCTATTAGTTATGCTTAAAAATGATTTAATACTTAGAGCTGCTCGAGGAGAAACTGTCGAACGAATTCCTGTTTGGCTTATGCGTCAAGCAGGGCGAGTACTTCCCGAATATAGAGCTGTTCGAAGCCATCATAAAAATTTTATTGAGTTTGTAAAGAATCCTGAAGCTGCTTGCGAAGTAACTATACAGCCCGTAGATATTTTAGGTGTAGATGCTGCAATTATTTTTTCAGATATTCTGGTAATTCCGGAGGCAATGGGATTGCCTTATCAAATGATTGAAGCAAAGGGACCTGCATTTGAAAATACGATTAAAACACAAGCAGATGTAGATAGAATGCAAATAGCACAAGCAGGTAATTTACAATATGTGCTAGATGCAATAAAGCTCACCAAAAAAGGGTTAAATGATCGAGTGCCTCTTATAGGCTTTGCCGGTGCGCCATGGACAATTTTTTGTTATATGGTAGAAGGGGGAGGCTCTAAAACATTTTCAAAAGCCAAAAAACTGATGTACGCTAATCCTGAATTGGCGCACCAGCTGTTAGATAAAATTACACAGAGTACTATTAATTATTTAAACGCTCAAATTGATGCGGGATCAGACATGCTTCAGTTGTTTGATTCTTGGGCTGGAGTGTTAGGAGCAGACCAGTATTGGGAGTTTTCGTATAAGTACATTGATAGAATTTGTTCGGCAATTACGCGAGTGCCTAAAACGGTGTTTGCAAAAGATGCGCATTATGCGCGGGTATTCTTTGCTCAAACCAATTGCAATACCATTGGTTTGGACTGGACGGTAGATCCAACAGAATCAAGAAAAATTATTGGCAATTCGAAAACGCTACAAGGAAATATTGACCCTTGTTTGCTGTATGCAGATTTTGCTACAATAAAAAAGGTAACGACTGAAATGCTTACTAAGTTTGGCAAACATCGCTATATTGCTAATCTTGGCCACGGTTTATACCCCGATATTGAAGTGGATAAAGTAAAATGTTTTGTAGAAACTGTAAAAGGTTATTAACGTAAATAGGGGTATTGCTGTTAGGAAGGTCTTTCCCAATGTGTTTTATAGTGTTTAGACAGAAAAAATCGGAATTAAGCCCAATAAAAAAAGCCCACAAATTTGTGGGCTTTTTTTATTGGGCTTAAAAAGAAAATTATTTCTTTTCAGTAGCAGCAGCAGCAGAATCTGCAGCAGCTTTTGCTGCGTCAGCAGCAGCAATTGAATCTTGAGTTGCTTTTTCAGCAGCAGCCATAGCTTCAGCAGCCATAGTTTCAGCAGCAGCAATTGAATCTTGTTTTGCTTTCTCAGCAGCAGCTTTTTCTTCTGCGCTTGGTCCGCAAGCAACGAATGCTAACATAGTTGCCGCTGCTAAAATTGTAGTTAACTTTTTCATCTTAAAAAAAGGGTTTGTTGTTTAATTGATTCTTAAATTGGATACTAATTTAGTATATAGTGATAACTTTTTAGCCGGTTGACGGTAATCTTATCAACCGCTAAGTGTTGATTATCCTTTTCCTTGACCAGCTTTAACTTCTTGCTTTTTTGGAGCAGCAGGAGCTTTTTTAGCAGGTATTGCGGCTTTAGCAGCCTCTTCAGCAGCGGCAGTAGCAGCAGCAATTGAATCTTGAGTTGCTTTTTCAGCAGCAGCTTTAGCAGCTTCTACAGCAGCAATTGAATCTTGCATTGCTTTTTCAACAGCAGCAATTGAATCTTGTTTTGCTTTTTCCATTGCAGCTTTTTCTTCTGCACTTGGACCACATGCAACTAACGAGAACATACCCGCTAATGCAATAATTGTAAGTGATTTTTTCATAATTAGTTTTAAATTTTTGGTTAACCGGGGTCAAATATATGATTTTTTACACATATATTGGTTTGATTTTTGAAAAAAAATCGCATTTTTTTCAAAATCTTTTGGTTGTAATAAACTGGGAGGTTATTATTGCCGCTCATTTTTACAATATTGCTTAGATAAATTACCATAAAAGAAATTGTATATACATACAAAATATATAAGAATGCACGTGTTAATCTACCTTTTATTAGGTAGTGCAGTGTTGTTTTTATTTTTTTTTTTAGCTTCTTGTTCATCCACTAAAAGAGTAAAGGATAATGAATATTTATTAGTAGAATCTACTGTGGTAGATAAGAAAACCGGTATAGATAAAGACGATATAGCTGGTTATATTAAGCAAAAATCCAATAGGAAAGTCCTTAATTTTTATCCTTTTTACCTAAAAGTGTATAATATTCCTAATCCAGATAAGGTTAAATCAAAAAGAGTCAGAAAGGATTTAAAGTTTGCAAATTCAAAAAA
>JAFLBG010000035.1 GCA_017303975.1 Bacteroidota bacterium | reverse complement strand
CGATGTGTGCTTATGATGTTTTATTGCAGCCACGTGCAAGTGTTGTGTTGGAGCAAAACTTTAAAAGTTCCAAATTTTACGAGTTAGTTGCATTGAGGAAGCCTATATTTTATCTAGGAGATGAAAGTGATTTAGGAGATTTTATTACTAAAGAAAATATAGGTGTAGCATTATATAAAGATGCTGAAATTGAGAGAAAGGTAACTGAATTAATTGAAATCATCTACTCGAAAAAACAGATAAATAAACTCTTTGATATACATTCGTATTCTTTTTTTAAGCAAACAGAATTTTTGAAAACCATAATTAAATAAATTGAAAACCAATCTTCTAATATTGACATCAAAGTTCCCTTTCCCTGGAGGAGAGCCCTATTTGGAAGATGAATTGTTGGTTTTGTCGAAGAAATTTAAGAAGATCTTTATATACTGTTTTATAAAATCAGAGGAAGAGATTAGAAGTGGTTTGCCCAAGAATGTAACATTAATCTCTAATCTTACTATTGAAAAAAGTATTTCTTTTGGTGCAAAAATTAAAATTCTTTTTGAAATACTTAAAGATGCCATAAACTCAAAAAGTAAGAATTATTTTTTAGAGAGATTTAGGTATAATTTCTCGCAATTAAAGCACTGTTTGGGCGTTGCAAGTTCATTGGCCAAAAAAATTGATGATTCTTTTGTAGTTTATAGTTATTGGGGAAATGAACTTGCCACCATAGCATCATTTATTAAGGAATTACAACCTTCTGTAAAGTTTGTTTTTAGAGTTCATGGTTTTGATGTTTTTGAAGAACAAACAGCTTATAAGTTTATTCCATTCAGAGAGTTTCAGCTAAAAAAATGTGATTCTGTTTTTTCTGTATCTAAGAAAGGAGCTGCTCATTTAAAAAGAGTATATTTTAACCATTCACATAAAATAAATGTTTCGTATTTAGGAAGCTTTGATTGTGGTATTAATCCATATTCTAATTCAACTGTTTTTACAATTGCTACTTGCTCTATTGTAAGAAATGTAAAGCGGTTACAAGCTTTGGCTAAAGTGTTAATGCATGTTCAAACTCCTGTAAAATGGTATGTAATTGGAAATGGAGATGATTTGGATAGTTTGAAAATACAGTGTAAGCAGTTGCCAAGTCATGTGCAGGTTGTTTTTGTAGGATACTTAAACAAAGGGGAATTGATGCAGTTTTACAAGACAAATCCTATTCATTTGTTTTGTAGTGTTAGCTCATCCGAAGGACTTCCATTTTCAATGATAGAAGCTATTAGTTTCGGAATACCTTTATTGTCAACTAATGTTGGCGGATGTTCGGAGATTTGTACTAATAAAACTGGAATATTAATTGATAAGGATTTTAGTCCGGGTACAGTATCTTCCTATTTAGATGAATTTTTTGTTTCGGATATGAACACGCAAGAATTTAGACAAGGTGTAAAAGATTTTTGGAATCAAAACTTTAATGCTGAAAATACCTATACTAACTTTGCAAAAGAACTTGAAAAGTCCATTTAAATGATTTCAGTATTAGTTTTATATCTACGATGTGTTTTTGCGGCTAATTTTTCTTCAAAGAATTCTGATTTTGAAATTGCAGGAAGAAAATTAACCGGCAGAACGTATTTCTATCCTGAAAAAGCATATTCAAATTTACTTTTGTTGGTAAGCACATTTTTTCAAGTTGCTAAACAGTTAAATAAAACAACTGTTTTAGAACAACTTGCAAATTCCGGTATATATATATATGATACAAATACAAAATCAAAAACCCAACGAATAGAATATGTTGAGTTTTTTTCGGGAGAGAAGATTGAAGGATTGTTTTCTCGAAATGATGTTTTTACTACACAATCGTTTTTTAAAAAGTTATGGATATTGTTAGGCTGCTTTCTTATAACAATTGTCTTTCTTCCTTTAACGGTATTGTCTAAAACACTCCGAAAAAAATATTCCTTGTTGCCATTAGAATATGCTAGTTCTGTAGCACTTAAGTATCTGGTTGCAGATAATAAAATAAAGAAGGTACATTTTTTTTCTGCCTATGAGCGTGATGTATGCATCAATTCTTTACTTCTAAAAAAGATAAATGTGTATACCAATATTATAACATCAGAGGTTCCTCTGTTTTTATGGAATGAGCTTTTGATAGCAAACTCAATTTCTATCTGTTTCAAGTACCAGCAAGAAGAAGTCGCTTTTTTTGATAAAACAATTAAGTATGAAAAACTTAATTATTGGGCTCCAGAAATTTATCTGGAAATCAGAAAAATATATGCTGACAATTCAGAAAAAAAATACAAGAGTAAGTTGGGTTTTTATTCTACAGCAGGATGGCTTCGAAAAAAACTGGGACACTTAGATAATAAGAAAGATGAGTTTGAAATTAAAGTACTTGATGCATTGATGGAGGTATGCAAAAGAAATAAAATGCCACTTCTGATTTTCTTGCATCCTTTGGAAAAAAAGCATAAAGAAGAAACTAATGCGTATTACAGCTCTTTTAACTACCAAAATATATCTTATGCTGACGAAAGTAAATCAAATATTGAATTGTTTTACCAAGCGGAATTAGTGGTAACTTTTTTCTCTGCAATAGCATTTGAGCGACTATTTTATGGTCATAAAACACTATTATTTCCTATAAATAGATATCCAAATTTTCCTATTAAAATGAGCCCGTTCAATTCAATTTGTATAAATGATTTAGAATCTTTAGAGTTGTCTATTTCTAAGGCTTTTAAT
Source organism: Bacteroidota bacterium (assembly GCA_017303975.1). NCBI lineage: Bacteria > Pseudomonadati > Bacteroidota > Bacteroidota bacterium. The sequence goes on along the minus strand of JAFLBG010000035.1, from coordinate 37,372 downwards.
GTCTCTACAAGTGCGTTCTTTCAAGAAAATGGTATTGAAGACTATACTATACGTAAACATCCTATTTTAAGTGTAAATCCGTAAAACTTAATCTTTTTTCGTAATTTTCTACTTGAACTATGTTAAAAGATAAATTACGCTCAAAAATCTATATCACTGACGAAGGTTTTGGACCTATTGTGAGGCAGAGTGTAATTATTGAAGAGCTTAAAAAGCTTAGTCGGCAAATTGAGTTTGACTTGCAACTCAATACCCATATAAAAGATGCTGAGTTGATTATTAAAGATGTAAACTATCTTAATAAATTCAATAACATAATTTGGCATAAGAATCTAAATGGCTCTCCAGATATAGATTCAATAAGAAATTTTTACGTGAACTATATACCATCCTCTAATAACTATATTTCGGATGAATTAAAGAATACATCTGCTTATGATTTTATCATTTCAGATTTTGTTTACGAAGCTTTTGATGTAGCTGATACAAAAAAAATTCCCTCATTTGGAGTTGCTCATTTTACATGGGATTGGTTTTTTAGCTATTTGGTTAACAAGCCTATTTCCAATGAATTGTTAGATAGATTTAAACAACAAGCTATCAAGGCGAAACTATTATTTTTTCCACCATTAACCCCAAAGGAGATTCTCTCCACCTACAAAAGTAAAGCTATTGAAGTTCCATTTATAGTAAGAAAATCAACCGTACAGAGCAGAGTAAGTAATGATAAGTTTAAAATTTTGATAATTGATAGTGGAGCCCAAGTGTTAAAAAGTTTAATAACAAAATCATTAGGACAACTAAGCTCGCTGCAAGAGTTTGAGTTTTATGTTTCAGAAAATTTTGATTTTCAAAGTGCAAATTTCAAAAAAGTAGCAAAGTCGGATTTGATGGTAGATCATATTCTAAACATGGATTTGGTAATTGGAAGAGCTGGATTTAATACCATTTCGGAGTGTATAGCTTATAGAACACCAATGCTGTTGATTGGAGAAGCGATGAATCCTGAAATGGCTGAAAATATTAAGCAACTTAAATCTTTAGGTTTAGGAGAGTTTATTTCTATCGAAGATTTTAAGAATAATCTTGCAGTTTTTTTGACAAGTTTTATTTCAACCAAATATTCTGAAATTCTTAGTAATATGAAGAATCATCAATTTGAAATAAATGGAGCTGAAGTAATTGCAAAAAAAATTATTGAAAATATATAGAATGGAGTATAGCAAGAAAGGTTTTTTATTTATTGATACCGCTAATTCTGCGTTAAAAAAGGAAATTAATTTTCATCCTGCATATATCTATTTTATAAACTCATTACAGAATAGTAATTTGTCTAGTCGCGTTGATGTGTATGCAAATTCAATGGATGTTGTAAATGAAATTAAGGATTATGGTTTTAAATCAACTAACTATGTTGCATCTAAAAATGAAATAGATAAAGGCTATTTGTTCGAATTAAGTGTTTGTTTCCCATTATTATCTGCAGAAACATTAAATCTAGTAGAACAAAATTTGGCAAATAGTTTTCAATTAAGTTTTTCTGCTATTAATTGGAAATATCAGTCTGAGAATACCAAAACAATAAACTTAACCAAGCCGGAGCTACTTACAGTTTTGGATGAGATCGATTTTGTGTTTATTTCGGCATACATACACAGTGACTTTAATAAGAACCATCCCATTAGATTTTCTCCTCCATACAAAATAGAGCATTTCAAAGCAACCGGAAAACAAAAAATGTTGTTTTCTGCTCCTTACGAATTTTTTTCAGATGAGTTAAAGCAGAAAATTTCAAAACTTTTTGATGTTACTTTTGTGTTTAATGCACCCAAAGAAAAGGTTGTAGAATTGATAAGAAACGCGCAAGTATGGATAACAGGAACATGCCCTCCTTATAAGATAGATAAGGATATTTTGGACTCGGCAGCACAACTAACTCTTATTGCAACACCCTCAACCGGTACAAATCATATTGACACAAAGGAAGTAGAACGAAGGAATATTAAAATATTGAGCATAAAGTCTTCTCCAGTAATTGAACAAATTCATGCTTCATCAGAGTTTTCATTCTCATTGTTGTTAGCCATGATTAATAAAGTTCCTTTTAGTTGCAATGCTGCAAAATATGGTACTTGGCGAGAACAAGAACATATTTTTAGAAGTATAGAGTTAAATGGAAAAACAATTGGATTGATAGGTTATGGTAGAATTGGTCGTAAGATGGCTCGTTTTGCCAATAGTTTTGAAATGAAAGTAATTGCGTTTGATCCATTTAAAGAAATTACAGATTCTTATGTTACCCAAGTAAATTCAAGAAAAGAGCTACTGCAGAAAGCAGATATTGTTTCATTACATTACCATTTAACAGATGAAACCTGTAATTCATTTGGAGCTTCAGATTTTGAGTTAATGAAAGATGGCGCTTATTTTTTAAATACCGCACGAGGTGAACTGGTGGATGAGCAAGCGATGCTAAATGCTTTGAAATCCGGTAAGCTAAAAGCTGCAGCGGTTGATGTAATTACCAATGAACATATTCAAGAAAAATGGAATCATCCGGTAATAGAATATGCACGAAATAATTCAAATTTATTAGTATCGCCCCATATTGCAGGTTGTACAATAGATTCAGAAAGTAAGGCAATGATTGATTTGCTTGAACAAGTTATAAAATCAGTAAATGAGTAAGTGCACAATTATAGATGCAACACTTCCAATTTACAATAAAATGTGGAAGTATAGAGATGGTTGGGACAATGAAGTTTCTGTGCTTATGAGTACACGTAATAATGAACCATCTACTGTTTATCGTTTTAATTTGTGCAGTCATACTGGAACATACATTGAAACCTCTCAACATAAGTTAAACAACTCGATATTATTAAGTGATTTTGCTTTAACTGATTTTTATAGAAAAACTTTAGTTGTGAAAATCGAGGGCAAGCAGCATGCAAATTCTAAAATTACTAAGCAGGATGTTTTAATTGAATTGAGTAAAAAGAATATCGATTCGAAATTATACGATTCATTAATAATTGCTTGTGGTTGGGGAGTAAACCGCAATAACGAGAACTATATTAAAGATTCGCCTTACTTTACCAAAGATTTAACCGATTGGATTATTGAACAAAATTTTATGTTGTTGGCAACAGATACTCCAATGATTGATGATTTTTACGACAAATATTTTCCTGTTGAAAAAATGTTTGCCGCTAACGAAAAACTATTGGTGGTGGCGCCTTTGCTTTTAAACTTAAATGAAATTGAAACAGGAGAATATTTATTTTCATGTTTGCCATTGCGTATTAAAGACACAAGTGCTGCTCATTGCAGAGCAGTATTGATAAAATAAATGAAATATGAATATTAAAGTTATTGCAGAAATTGCCAGTGCACACGAAGGTAGAATGGAGACCTTATTAAAGATGGTTGATGTAGCCGTTGATGCTAAATGCGACTATGTTAAATTCCAACTTTTCAGAGCAAAAGAGTTAGTTGCGGAAGATCATCCGAAGTATGAAAATTATCATATAAAGGAATATTCTGAGCAGCAGTGGATAAGCGTTTCTGATTATTGTTTAAATAAAAAAATTAATGTAGTTGCTGAAGTATTCGACTATTCCAGTTTTTTGATTACGAAAAAAATGAATATTAGTGGTTACAAAGTGCACTCAACTACCATTTCTGATATTATATTGTTGAAAGAAATTGCAGCCCAAAATAGAACAATTTATCTTTCCTCTGGAGGTTCTACTAAAGAGGAGGTTCATAAAGCAATTAAAATAATAAAAGAAAATGGGAAATCAGATATCGTAATTTTACATGGCTATCAAAATTTTCCTACAGAACTTAAGAATATTAATCTTTCGAAGATTGCTGCACTAAAGAAAGAGTTTGGGTTGCCCATTGGTATTCAAGATCATGTAGATGGCGAAAGTTTGATGGCAACCATTGTTCCATTATTAGCAATAGCAATGGGATGTACGGTTATCGAAAAACATTTTACCTTGGATAGATCTTTAAAGGAGTCGGATTATTATTCCTCATTGAATCCAAACGAATTGACAGCATTAGTAAACTATGTTAAAGAGACTGAGTTGGTAATGGGTTCCGATTCTTTTGAATTATCTGACGATGAAATGAAATATCGCAATTTGTTGAAGAAATCTATTTACACATTGACTGATATTAAAGCAGGAGAATTATTTTCATTGAAAAATTTGTGTTTTAAAAGAAGTTTGATGGACGATAGAATTTTAGTTGATCAGTTTGATAAAATAGAAGGGAAGCCCGCATCTATTGATATTGAAGCAAATACCAGATTAACTTGGAACGCTATTAAAATGTAAAGAGCAGAATAGCTATATTAATCTCGTTTCGTAATTAATAAATTAAAAAGTGTTAAAGTGAAAAAAGTTGATATTTATATAACAGTAAGACTTAAAAGTAAGCGACTGCCTCGCAAAGCAGTTGTAGAAGTTGCGGGTCAAACTATTTTAGAGCATATTATAGATAGAGCCAAACAAATAAAACATGCCAAAAATATTGTTGTTTGCACATCTACCAATGAAGAAGATACTCCGTTGTTGGAGTATGCGCAAAAGAAAGGTGTTCCTTTTTTTAGAGGTAGTGAGAATAATGTGGTAGCCCGTTTTTTGGGTGCAGCAGAGCTTTTTAAACCAGATATTTGTGTTCGTATTACTGGTGATAATTGTTTGTTTTCACCAGAATTTATTGATTATGGAATAGAACAACATATTAAGAATGGTGTTGATTATACCACAACCAAACAGATGGCGGGAGGTGGTAAGGGTGATATTTTTTCTTACGATGCACTGGTTAGACTTAATAAACTAATGCAAGATGAAAATGCAAGTGAGTATTTAAGTTGGCTTTTTGCAGACGACAAACATTTTAAAGTACAGTGGTTAGATGTAGAAGAATCTCTTAAAAGACCTCAGTATCGCTTGCATTGTGATACTCCGGACGATTTGAAATTTATTAAAGAGGTATATGCAAATTTATACGATGGCAAATCCATTGTAGATTATAAACGAATGATTGCCTTTTTAGATGCACATCCCGAAATTGTAGAAATCAATAAGAATATTATTCAGGTTTCTAAAGACCAAGTAAAAAATACTATTAATTTAGAGTTAAAATAATTTAACAATAATCAATTATGTTTATTATATCAGAAATTTTTCCTCAACATGGAGGAAGTTTAGAAGTAGCCGAACAAATGATACTTCAATCTAAATTGGCAGGAGCTGATGCGGTTAAAGTGCAGCTTTATACAGCTACTCAGTTTGGTGCCGAAAGAGCCTATTTGGAGTTAACTTACGATGGATTAGCTCGTTTGAAAAAATATGCTGACACTCTTAATATTGCTTTATTTGGCACTGCATTTACACATGAAAGATTAGATTGGTGTATGGACTTGAAACTGCCGTATTTAAAAGTCGCTGCTCGTATGCATGCTGAATCTCCTGATTTAGTAGAAAAAATCATGAGTAAAAACCTTCCTACGTTTGTTTCCATTCCATCTGATTATGATGTAAATAAAGTAAAAAAGTACGATCATGCAATCTACTTGTATTGCATTGTTAAATATCCAACACGTGTAGATGAGTTTAGTATGCCAGATTTTAAGAATTCTATTTTTCATGGAATTTCTGACCATACATTAGGTTGTGCTGGCGCATTATATGCTTCTGCGCATGGAGCAAAATATTTAGAAAAACACTTTACGTTAAAGCATTCCTTCCAGTTTGAAACCGAAAAGGCTCATCTTGGATCAATGGATATGAACGAACTAGCACTAATTAAAAATACAGCTAAAGAGTTTGAAACGATTAGAAAAGTAATAGGTGCATAAATTTCATTTTTGCTAAGTATTTTTTGTTTTCTCAGTCTTTCTAATTGAATCAATGCTGTTTAAAAGGAACGTTGGTTTAGCAATCTATATTCAATAAAAATAATATGATATATAGTTTTAACGGCTACATTCCTGTAATTCACGAATCTTCTTTTGTGCATCCACAAGCCACAGTAGTTGGAAATGTAATTATTGGAAAAAATGTATATATCGCTCCTGGGGCAGTAGTTAGAGGAGATTGGGGCGAAGTAATCATTGAAGATGGTTGTAATGTGCAGGAGAACTGTACTATTCACATGTTTCCTGGCACTACGGTGTTATTAAAAGAAGGTGCTCATGTTGGACACGGTGCCGTAATTCATGGTGCGACTCTTGGAATGAATACGCTGGTAGGTATGAATGCAGTAGTTATGGATAATGTTGTTGTTGGGGATAATTCCATCGTGGGCGCACTCTCTTTTGTGCCTGAAGGAATGCAAATACCAGAACGAAAAATTGTAGCAGGTAACCCTGCAAAAATAATTAAAGAGATGACCGATGAAAGAATAGAATGGAAAACCGAAGGCACAAAGCTTTATCAACAATTACCTGCAGAATTACACGCGACATTAAAAGAATGTGAGCCACTTCGCGAAATTCCTGCTGATAGACCTAAACAGCAAGATATCTATAAAACTTGGCAATCTAAATAATTGAAATTTTTACTTATTTGTTTTCAACTACTATTTTCTCTGTGATTATTTTGTTTGTATTTCTATTCTTTGCAAGTATAAAATAGATTCCGTTGGCTATGTTCGGTAGTTTTATATTTACTTGTTGACTGTTGGTATTAACAATCACTTCTGTTAGTTTATTCCCAAGTATATCAACCAGTTCAATACTACCTGAGAAATCTTCAGTAAAGAGAACACTAAGGTCACTTGCAGCCGGATTAGGATAAATACTTAATCCGGATGTATTGTTTAGAGTATTATCATTAATTGATAATGGTGTTGTGTAAAATATATCAATAAATGGAGCATTGTTGGAAGTAGAGTCTGAATAAAATAGTAGAGCTTGATTTGCATTAGAGTTATTTCCTACAATTCCAACTTTAAACTGATATTGAGTATTTGATGTAAGTTGCTGTGCCATACTTTGAGGCAAATCGAGTCGCAGCCAATAGTCATTGCCACTAACTGATCCAAAATTGCAAGCAGTTGCTGTAGCTGTTACAGATGCCGAAAAATCCATATTGTCCGGAAATGATGAATTGCCTAGTGAATCTGCAGTCATTTCAACGTTAAATGAATAAGAACCTATAGGATTTGTTCCTACTAAGCCTTTTCTTTTAAGGAAAATGCTTGCTTTCCCAACACTCTTACTTGAATTAAGTGTTGGTACCGTAAATGACAACAATCCAACATGCTTTACATTGTTTACATTTCCAATAATAATAGAGCTATCTCCAAAAGAATTATTTGCATTTGCATATCCACACTTTAAATGTTCTCCTTTGGTGGTAATGTCATAGTTTCTAAGTTCTTCAAAATAATAGTTCTTTACTTGATGTCCAATCAAATATTCAAATCCAGTTGGACTTAAATGAAAGGCATCCTTAATAATCATTAGGTAGGTATTCATTGCAACCATTGGACTAGGATAATTTATGTATCCATTTGGCAATGGAGCAGTTAAGGCAGGATAGCTTCCAAATGGAGCATATGGCAGATTATATGTTTGTCCAAAATAATATTGCATTAAACCAAGCGTATTTACAAAGTATAAATCAGGGGCAGTAGTGATATAACTACTTAAAGCAACATTGAAATCTGATAAAAGTTTATTAACCTGATAAAAGCTAGGTTTTTTCATTGCATTCCATCTTCCATAGAATGGATGGGAGGTTGAACCATTGATAACTTCTTCAAAATTTGGATAGTCGTAAGTCGATAAAAATATTTTTAGTGAAGGTTTTTGTTGACGCAAAAAATTAATAATTGAAGTAATGCTATCAAGTGTTGTTTGGGTAAGTGTATCAATTTGAGCTTGTGTCCACGTGGTATCCCAATTGTTAATAAAATCGTTCCCACCTAAACTAATATGAACAATCTTTATATTGGGATTACTATTAAGTGCATTCAAAATACTTACTTTTCTAGCCGATGTTAAGTAATTATTGCTCTCAACCCCACTATGAGTAAGATCTGTATTACTTGTTGGAGAAACGGAAGCTCCAGTTGAAAATGCCTTTTTATCAGATAGTCCGTATTTGTCAAAATTTATATTGTGTGAGTTGTTTTCCCATGTAAATGCACCCCAACTATCTCCTAAAACAAGCACTTCTGTAGAGTTTTGTGCACATTGAGATTTTGCGGAATAGGTAAATAGAATTGTAGCGAAAAGAAGTATAATTTTTTTCATAAAATGTTTTTGAATTATTGCTTTAGTTAAATAAGATTGTACCATATTTAACAGACAAAACAATTTACAAAAAAAATAGTTCATTGTCAATTCTCATCCTGTTTTGCACAGGGTAGTATTCTCTTGTTCTATAACTAAATTGTGCGTCTAATAAAGAATAATGTTTTATGGAAAAAGAATTTTTTTTGAAATCAACTTATTTTGATTTGTTAAAAAACTTCATCCCAGTCAAAAAGGTATTTGGGGTGTAATGAATGCCCAGCAAATGGTGGAGCACATGTGCGATTCTGTACTACTTGCAAATGGAAAAATAAAGAAAAATCTTATTACACCATCTGATTTATTAGAGCGCTATAGAACCTTTATGTTAAGCGATAAACCATTTAAAGAAAATACAAAGAATATAGAACTTCCCGATACTCCTGCAGCATGTAGGAATAATTCAATAGAGCTTGCAATAGATGAACTAAAGAGGGAGTTAGACACATTCTTTATTTTATTTGCTAATCAAAAGGATTTGGTTATTATGAATCCTATTTTTGGAAATCTTAATTATGAACAGTGGCTGCATTTGCTTCATAAACATGCTATGCATCATTTAAGGCAGTTTCAATTAGTGTAGATAGCTTAATTTTATACCTTTGTTTCCTGAAGCATATGCGAAGAATAAGAGTTATACCAGTGTTGCAATACCAAAATCAAGGGTTGGTAAAAACAGTCAATTTCAAAAATCCTTCTTATGTTGGCGATCCTATAAATGCAGTAAAAATTTTCAACGAAAAAGAAGTTGATGAATTGGCATTTATTGATATTTCTGCAACAAGAAATAAGAAAGAACCTAATTATGATAGAATAAGAGAAATTACCGAGGAATGTTTTATGCCGCTTGCTTATGGAGGAGGAATAACTACTACCGACCAAATTCAAAAAATATTAAGCTTAGGTGTCGAGAAAATTATTCTTAATTCGTCTGCTATAACCAATGAAAAACTAGTTCAACAAGCCGCTGCGTTATTTGGTAGTCAAAGTATTGTTGTTTCTATTGATGTAAAGAAGAAATTTATTGGTGGATATAAGGTTCACTATAATAGCGGAGAAAAATCAACTTCCGAAGACCCAATTACATTTGCATGCAGGATGGAGCAATTAGGTGCCGGAGAATTGATTGTAAATTCTATTGATAGAGATGGTACTTACAAAGGGTATGATATAGATTTATTAAAGAGTATCACCTCAAACGTTTCTATTCCTGTAATAGCCTTAGGTGGTGCGAATAATGTTGCTAATTTGTTATCTGCGGTAAACGAAGGCGGTGCTTCTGCTGTGGCTGCCGGTAGCTTATTTGTATTTCATGGTCCGCATCGTGCGGTTTTAATTAATTATCCCGATCAACAAAAATTAGTGGATGAGTTTTATAAAAAACTAAATTAAATTTCTTGCGAGTAGCACTTCTTACAGACGGAATACAGCCATACGTAATGGGCGGAATGCAAAGGCATTCTTTCTTCATAGCCAAGTATTTAGCTCAAAATAAAATTTTTGTAGAGCTGTTTCATACGCAACATAATAACAATCTTGCTATTTCTAAGTTGGAATGTTTTACTGATGACGAAAAAAAATATATCAATTCGCATGTGATTCAATTCCCTCAAATGGGTAAGGCTCCGGGGCATTATCTTCGAGAGTCGTACGAGTATTCTATTCGAATTTTTAACAAGCTAAAGGATATCAAAAATGTTGATTTTATTTATGCAAAGGGGTTTTCCGGATGGAAATGTATTCAAGAAAAAATTAAAGGACATTATTTTGGTGCACCCATTGCAGTAAAGTTCCACGGTTTAAATATGTTTCAGAAACCGCCAGGCATTAAAGGTTGGTTGGAGAGTTTGCTGTTTAAATCGCCAGTAAAGTATAATATGCTTAACGCAGATTACGTTTTTTCCTATGGAGGCAGAATTACAGAAATAACGAAAAGAGTAGGGGTGTTAAATGAAAAAATTATTGAATTGCCAACCGGTATTGAATCGGATTGGATAAAAAGCAGTAATGAAATTAAAAAAACAACAGATGATATAAAGTTTGTATATGTTGGCAGGTATGAGCGTTTAAAAGGCATAGAGGAATTGTCGCTTGCAATTAAACAATTGGATAAATTTTTGAAAGCAGAATTTCATTTTGTAGGCCCAATTCCCGAGAGAAAAAAAATAAAAGGTTCCAATATCTTTTATCATGGAGCAATTTCAGATAAAAGTAAAATTGTGTCTATTTTAGATTCGTGTGATGTTCTTGTGTGTCCAAGCTACTCAGAAGGAATGCCGAATGTTATAATAGAAGCAATGAGCAGAGGATTGGCAATTATGGCAACAGATGTAGGTGCAATTAATTATTTAGTTTCTAGTAAGAATGGTTGGTTGATAAAAGAGCCAACTGTATTAGCCATTAAGACTGTGTTGACTGATATTATTAAGTTCCCCAAAAATGAACTTGACTTGAAAAAAGTAGAATCGATATATTTTACAGAGAAAAACCTAAAATGGGAGAATGTTGCTACCGGTTTAATTACGGCATTAAATAATGCAATAAAAAGCTATAAAACAAGCTCTGGTAGGCCAGATAAATAGATACTTGTTTTATGTAATTAATATCTTATTTTTGCCATTCATTAATTGAATTAAATTATACCCATTATGACAAATAAAGGAGAAGAAAAAATAAGAAAAGCATTTGCTGATAAAAATTGGAGTGATATAAAGGCTACAGATTCTTGGCAGATATTTAAAATAATGTCTGAGTTTGTTCAAGGTTTTGAGAAGATGGGTAAAATTGGACCTTGTGTTTCTGTTTTTGGCTCTGCACGTACAAAACCCGATAATAAGTACTATAAATTAGCTGAAGAAATTGCATATAAGCTTACCAAAGAAGGATATGGTGTTATAACCGGTGGTGGACCAGGTATTATGGAAGCTGCCAATAAAGGTGCAAAAGCAGGTGGTGGAAAATCTGTAGGGTTAAATATTAAACTTCCTTTCGAACAGTCTTCAAACCCCTTTATTGATTACGATAAATTGATAAACTTTGATTACTTTTTTGTACGTAAAACGGTGTTTTTGAAATATTCGCAGGGTTTTATCGCTCTACCAGGTGGTGTTGGAACGTTAGATGAATTATTTGAGGCTATTACTTTAGTACAAACTGATAAGATAGCCCATTTCCCAATTATCTTGGTTGGAAAATCGTATTGGGGCGGAATGATTGAATGGATAAAAAATGTGGTATTGGGCGAAGAAAAAAATATTAGTCCGGAGGATATGAAATTCTTCTTTGTTGTAGATACCGCTGATGAGGCCGTTGACAAGATTAATGAGTTCTACTCAAAATACTTATTGAAGCCTAATTTCTAAAAGAAACGATTTAACGTGTTTGTTGAATTGATTTTGTTAGTAGGCTGTATATTTCCTTGTTTGTTTTAGTTGCTTTTAAAAGCTTTAGATGTTCCTCAATTACTTTTTGGTCTCGTCTAATTGCAGGTCCTGTTTGTGCTTTGTTGGGCGTTATTTCAAATGCTTTTTTTGCTGTTTCTACAACTAGTGGTTGTAAAATTGAAAATAAAATTTTTTTCGATTGTAAAAGTGTGCTAGCAATTGTGTACATGTGATTACTGAAATTGCAGGCAAATACAGCCGATAAATGTATTAGCTTTCTAGTTTCCGAATCTGCATAATGCACTTTTTTTGAAATGCTTTTTGCGATAGTGCTAATTTGTTTTTTTGTTTTCAAATCACTGGCTTCTATAAAAACGGGAATCTCTCTAAAATCAAGTGTTTTGTTTTTGTTAAATGTTTGCAGTGGATAAAAAATGCCGTAAGAGGAAGAAACATTTTTTAGAACATCCATATTTATTGAGCCTGATGTGTGTACTACCAATTTGTTTTTTAAGGCTATTTTTTTGGCAATTACTGGTAATACATCATCTTTTACAGAAATTATGTACAAGCTTGCACTATTATCTAATTGGTTAAAGTTATTGGTATAGTTGCAATTTAATTTTGAAGCTAATTCCTTAGCAGATTTTGCAGTTCTGCTATACACTTGCAATATCTTGAATTTATTATTTACTAGCGCTATACCCAAATTAGTTGCAAGCCTACCTGCACCTATTAATACAACTGTTTTTGTAGGCATTATTGCTTTATAAATTTAGTCTTTAGAGAAGCGTATTTTGTTCCCATGGAAATAAAATAGATGCCGCTTGTATAATTAGAAACATCAATAGTTACCGTATTGCTACCAATGGCATTGTTGCTTAGTTCCAATGTTTTCAATTCTTTACCAAGCATATCAAATAACTTAATATATGCTTTTTCATTAGTTGTAGCATAAAAATTTACATTTAATAGGCTAGAAGTAGAAGACGGATAAACCATAAAATTAGAAATTGGATTATACTCATCTATCCCTGTTCCGGTAGGTTGCAAGTTTATTTCATCTATATAAATATTGTTTCCATTGTTGTACGTAAACTTAAACTTAATTAACACATTGGTGCTATTTAAAACCGGAGATATGTTTACAATGTCTTTTCTCCATTGCGCTGCGTTGTTAGGTGTAAATGCACTTGCTTGTGCCGAAACGGTTGCTAATGTACTACCTGCTTTATTATAACGTAACGACCAACTCACACCACAATCTACTGATGTGTAAACTTGAAGTCTGTCGTTATTACCACTATTTTTTTGTGCGTATGATAATTTAAAGCTTAATGCAGCATTGGAAATAGAAGCTATGTTTATCGATGGAGATACGAGTTCATCTATTTCACCATCGGTATTATTGCTATTGTTAATATAGGCACTTTTGTTTCCTGATGAGGCGGCTCCAATTTTAGTTGTCCAAGATGTTCCCCCATCATCATTTATTCTTGTCCAATCAACGTTCGGGATGGTTCCTACTTCAAAACTCTCCGAGTATGTATTAGCATAATCAGCTGTTGTTGAAAGTACATCTACATAGGATGTTCGCGTTTTTGTACTTGAGCCTATACTGTTGCTCGCGGTTAGCGTAATAGAATACATTCCACTTGCGCTATATGTTACAATAGGGTTTTGTAAGGTAGATGTAGAAGGTGTTCCACCGGCAAATGTCCATAACCATTGAGTTGGTGTGGCTGTAAAGCTTTTATCTGTAAATTGAGTATTGCTGCCTGCACAAAAAGTTGTTTTCGTGGCAATAAAATCAGCTGTAGGTGGACAAAGATTACCTGTAAGTAAAGCACCCGTAGCATTTAAGTTTGTTGTTGACCAAATATTTTTTCTAGGATAAGAATTCGAATTAAGTACGGATTGCATTAACAACTTTTGCCCAGCTGTAAACATTTTTGAACAGTAGGAATAATCCATATAGTTCTGTACGTTTTCTATTACACTACCACATACTTGCAAATTCAAATTACAAACGCTTGTAGCCGAACCTTTAGTAATAGGAGTATCGTTTACTCCATCGTTTCCGCACGCAACATTATTATTATTGCCACTTCCCCAGGTGTGTTGTAAGCCAAGCCAATGACCAATTTCGTGTGTAAGTGTTCTGCTTCTGCTTGAACTAGAAGTGCCAATGCTTCCAATATAATCGTAACTCATATAGATAGCATCTTCCGGGTCGCCTGCGTTGAATGTTCCCGGCAGAAATGTGTATCCAGCCGCCCCTCCAACACCTAATTGATTAAATACATATACGTTCAAATATTTTTGCGTATTCCAAGAAATTAAATTAGTTATAGAGTTATCCCCTCCATAGGTTAAGCTAGATGCCGTTCGTGTAATTCCTTCTGCGCAATTTCCTTGTGGGTCAATTTGTGCTAATCTAAATTCAATATCGCAATCGGCAGCTATTGGCTTAAATGAAGCAACTATAGATGTTGTATCGGCATTTTTTTTGCGAAAGTCTTCGTTTAAGATGCGAAGTTGATCTAGTATTTGATTTTTGGAAATATTCTCTGCTCCATAATTATGAATGATATGAAATACAACAGGTATAATTTTAGTGGCAGAAGATTGTGTAGTTAAGTTGGTAGAATTGCTTTTCGAATTAATTTCTTCCAAAAATGCCTCTCTATCCGGAACAATAGAAGGTTTTATTTTTATGCGTTCCAAGTAGAAAGAATCGGTAGCGCATGTTTTTTGTCCAAAAAATTCATTTCCACCCAATATAGAAATTACTGTAAATAATAAAATAATTTTTTTCATATAAAAAGTATATGTACAATAAAACAGTTAGTGATTATATATACAGGGGAAAATATATACACTATAAGTTACAGAAAATACTAAAAATAAACAAGCTTATTGTTTAATTACCTTAAACTGTCTGGCATTGCTGTTGTTGATGATATTCAACGTGTATATGCCTTTAGCAAGATGGCTAATATTCAAACTCATGTTATTGCTGTCTGTTTCAATAGCTTTTCCATTTTGAATAAGAACTGTTTTACCTAAGGCATCTACCAACTTAATGGTTATATTATTTGTTGACGTGTTGTCAAAAATTTGAATGGTAACAAAGTCTGAACTTATGGTTGGAAATACATTATACATTAGTCGCTCATCTTCACCTACAGATAAGCTTAAGGGTTGTACATTAATGTCATCTATATATAGATTATTTCCTAAATCGCTCGTAAACTTAAATTTGAATCTCACATTTGTTTTTGCCTGAACTGGTGCAATATTTACCAATTCTTTACGCCAATTGGAGCTGCCAGGCACAAATGCTGTTGACGTGGCAGATGCTGTTTGCAAAGCAAATCCGAATTTAGTTTGTCTAATTGTCCAAGTTTCTCCACAGTTTTCAGAATAGTAAACTTCTAACTTATCGGTTTCTGTGCTAAATCTTCTTGCGTAGGCTACTCTATAAGATAAAATAGGGTTAGACATGGTAGAAAGATTAACGGAGGGGGAGATTAACTCTTCCCATTCACCATTAATTCCGTTGGTATAATTATCTACAAACGCACATTTGCTACCTGTAAAAGCTACTGAATTTGAGGTTTGCCAAGTGCCTTGTGCATCGGGATTATTTATATCCCAATCTGAATTTGGAATGGAGGAACCTTCAAATCCTTCGGTAAAAATGGTAGAATATGTTCCAACAGATGTGCCAACATTAATCAGTGAGGTTTTTATTTTAACATCTTGCCCGGCACTATTACTGCATGTTAATGTAACAGAATACAAGCCGGGTGTAGAATAATAAACGGTAGGATTTGCAATTGTAGAGCTTGCCGGTGTTCCTCCCTGAAAGTTCCATTGCCATTGCGTTGGAGATCCATTCCAAGATAAATCGGTAAATAGAAGACTATCTCCGGAACATATATTTTTTACACTACTTGTAAAATCTGCAACAGGAAAGCAAACAGAAGGTGTGTTTAAAACACCTGTAAATGATAGATTTGTAGGAGACCATAAATTGCTTCTGCCAGCTAATGGAGAGTTTAATGCGGCATCCATTCTACTTTTTTGGTCGGTTGTAAACATCAAATTGCATGAAGAGTAATCCATATAATTTTGAACATTTTCAAGCACACCACACGATGTGGCAGTTAAATTACAAGTGCTGCAATTACCTTTGGTAGGTGGTGTATCCGTTATAAAGTCACTAACACTTGTATTGCAATTGCTTGCATCTCCGCAAGTGCCAAAGCCAAATGTATGCACCAAGTTCATAAAATGACCAACCTCGTGTGTTAGCACTCTGCTGTTCGCTGCGGAAGATGTTCCAATACTGCCAACATAAGCTTGTTCTATAACAACGCCTTCAAAGTCTAATTGTGGCGCTGTTCCCGGATAGTATGCAAAGCCCGCAACGCCCGACATGCTAATGCCTGCAACTACCCATATGTTTAAGTATTTGTCGGTATCCCAGCTTATAAGCGTCTTTACATTGTCGTCTCCGGCATTGGTAAATAAAGATACTGTTCGTGTAATTCCGTCTGTACATTTTCCTTCAGGGTCTAGTTGTGCTAATCTAAATTCAATTTCGCAATCGGCTGCAATTCCTTTAAATCCGGAAACAATAAGATTGGTGTCTGAATTAAGTTTTCTAAAATCTTCATTCAATATTCTTAACGCATCAATTACTTGTGCATCGGAAATATTCTCCGGACCATAATTATGTATAATATGAAAAACGGTAGGAATTATTTTTACCGTGTTGGTTTTATTTGCGCCTTTAGTTGCAATGTATTGTTTAATAAAACTTTCTTGAGCATCCATTTTTTGCTGCAGTGCAGGATTCTTGGACAGCAAATCCAAGTATTTAGTATCCGTTCCGCAAAAGCTCTGTGAGTAAAGAAATGTAGAACACAATGAAAATAGAAGTAACGTGAAGTTTTGCATATAAATCAAGGTTGTTGGGTGTATGTAAGTAAAGATATTAATAATACCTTTGTTTTTTCAACCCAATTATATGAACGGTATAAAATTTAATTCAGATAGAATTTCGGTCGAAAACCCAAAAGAGAACTATACAGAAGTTACTATTAAAGCGTTTTTTGTGGAGAAAAAATCTCAAATACTAAAATTCTGGCTAATTGCATGGCTTATTGGAGGTATTGCACTCATTTCACAGCTGTTTTTTGTAACAGATTCTCAAACAAAGGTTGGTATAATTGTTTGGGCAGGGTTTTGGGTGTATTTTTTACAATTTGCGTATAAAGCGTATCAATGGCGTAAACATGGGTACGAAAAAATTATTTTTGATGCAGGGGTAATAAATTATTATAGGCAGGTATTTAAGCCCTATAAACAAGAAACTGTAAATGTTGGCAGTATTCGTGATGTCCAGGTTGTAACATACAATGAACGTAATTTTTTTCAAAATCTAACACTTTCTTATTGGTCAATTTCAGGCGAGCGCATTGTGCTTGATACATCAATCGGAGTTATTAGAATAGGGATGGAGCTTACCGATAATGAGGCTAAACAGCTAGTAAAGCTTATTAAGAGCGAAATGGGTAGAAATTAAGCTGGTTTATTCTTTTTTATTATCTTTGCCTCGGTTCTATAAAATACTAAAATGGACTCGTAGCTTAACTGGATAGAGCATCTGACTACGAATCAGAAGGTTGGGGGTTCGACTCCCTTCGGGTCCACTTATCTTTTCAACTATGCTTTTTGCCTTATTAATGGTAATTGTTGCCGGATTTTTACTATTTGCAACAATTTTTGTTTTTGTAAAAATAGTAGAAGGCGTTAAATCGAAAATCAAGAAAAACGATTAATTTACTTCCATTACATTAGAATTTTTTATCAATTGTTGGTAGAATAGAATACATTTTTGGTAATTATCAATTGATATTCGTTCGTTTTCTCCATGTATTTGTTTTAGCTCTTCTCCAGTTGTTACCAATGGTAAAAATCTATAAATATTTTCGGCAACATTCAAATAATGTTTAGAATCGCTTGCTGCAATAAACAGCGATGGTGCTACTAATGTACTATCAAATGTTTGTGAAATGCTTTGCGCGATAATTTTAAACGATGGCGAGTCTGCTGTTGATGAAGGCATTGGTTCGTTCTGTTGACCTTTAATAGTAATTGAAACAGATTCATCTCCAATTATTCTTTTTGTTCTATTTACAACTTCCGATATTGTTTCTCCGGGTAAAACTCTAAAATTAATAGTGGCTTTAGCTTCTGCCGGCAAAATATTGTCTTTTGTTCCTGCATCAAAAATTGTTGCAGCCATAGTTGTTCGCACCAACGAGTTCCCCGAATTTGTTTTTTCAAATATTCCGATCACGATATTTTTTAGTAGCCACGTGTTTGCAAACACCATTCGCTGTATAAAAGGCATTTCAGGGCCAACATATTCAAAAAATTCCTCAACCGGTTTGCAAATTTTTGCGGGAGCTTGATTTTTTTCGAGTTTAGCTATTGCTTCAGATAGTGTGCCTATTGCTGTTTTTTTACCCGGCATGGATGAATGTCCACCATCAATATGGGCAGATAATTCAAGCGATACATATCCTTTTTCTGAAGTGCCTATCAATGCTACTTTTTTAGAAATACCTGGGACTAGATTTTTTGTAACCAGTAATCCCTCGTCTAATACGTATTCCGCTTTTATGCCTTGTTTTTCTAAGTGTTCGGCAATTTTTTTTGCGCCATTTAATCCTCCAATTTCTTCATCGTGTCCAAAGCCAATGTATATAGTTCTTTCGGGCGAATAGTTTTCTTTTAGTAATGAATTAACAGCTTCTAAAATACTGATAACAGATATTTTATCGTCTCGCGTGCCACGCCCCCAAATGTATCCATCTTTAACAATGCCGCTAAACGGATCTTCTTTCCATTTATTGTCGCTTGTATTGGTTGCAGGTACAACATCCATGTGCGCAATAAGTATAATTGGTTTTATGTTGTTATTTTTCCCTTTCCAAGTATATAACAAGCTGGAGTTTATTTTTTGGGGCAATAAAATTGAATCGACCAATGGATATCTCTCAGACAAAAATTTTGTAAACAATGTAAATTGATTTTTATCAATGAGCGATGTATCATCAAACGAGACCGTTTGATAATTAATAGCATCGCATAAATTTTTAATGCTGGCAGTATCCATTTTAAACGAAATAGGAGCACTGATTGGTGGTTGTTTAGATTTGAAACGAAATGTTTGAACTAAAAGGACTATAATCAGCAGAAGTAATATTCCACCTAATAATTTCACTGTTTTTTTTATCATATCTAATTACTTAAATCTATTTACAAACAAAATTTGTTTGCATAAAGCACATTGTTAAATTTATTGAATAATTATGGAATATAAGATGAACCAACAACTATTAATTGCCGACAGCGGATCTACTAAAACAGATTGGTGTTTAGTGTCAAATGGTTCAAAGGAGTTTTTTTCTACAATAGGCTTTAGCCCTTACTTTCAAAGCAGCAATGATATTTCTAAAGAGCTTTCAGAAAATTTATTACCTAAAATTCGTAATCAACTACAACCTAATTGCAAACTCTTTTTTTACGGAACCGGCTGCTCGAGCGAAGACAAAATAAAAATTGTGTATAACGCGCTGCGTAGTGTGTTTCCGGATGCCGATATAACAATCAACCACGATTTGTTGGCTGCAGCCAGAGCCTTGTTAGGAAAGGAAAATGGAATTGCAGCCATATTAGGAACGGGTGCCAATACCTGTTTGTATGATGGTATGGAGATTATAGAAAATGTAACATCATTAGGTTTTATTTTGGGCGATGAGGGAAGTGGGGCGCATATTGGAAAGTCTATAGTAAAATCAATTATCTATAAAGAGTTAGATAAAGACGTGTTGGATGATTTTGCCAATGAATACAAATTAGATGTAGCTTCTATTTTAGATGCAGTATATAAAAAGCCTCTACCTAATAGATTTTTAGCTTCTTTTGCAAAGTTTGCTTTTAAACATAAAAGTAATTTAGGTGTAAAAAAAATACTATACTCATGTTTCGATGAGTTTTTTATAAATCACATATGCAAGTACGATGGCTACAAGAATTTGCCCT
Organism: Bacteroidota bacterium; assembly: GCA_017303975.1. NCBI lineage: Bacteria > Pseudomonadati > Bacteroidota > Bacteroidota bacterium. The sequence goes on along the minus strand of JAFLBG010000035.1, from coordinate 17,545 downwards.
TCAATTGTGTAGGCTCTATTGCTATTAATTTTGCAGATGAAATAAGTTTTGTAGCCTCTAAATACGGTATAAAATTAGGAAAGACGCTACAGTCACCGATTTTGGGTTTGATTGAGTACCACAAAGAGTAGTTTGGTTGTAATTATGACTTCACAAAAAAATAAGGCAAAATACTAATGAATAAAATAACTTTTGCTGCAGTTACAGTTTTAGTTTTTTTCTGGCTTACAACTTATTCTCAAAATCAAGCAATTGAGTCTAGGGTGGATCAAAAAATAATTGAGCTCAAAAAAGAGTAAACCTTAAATATTTTGCATATATATTATACAAAAACAATCTGATTTTATAACTTTATATATGCAACACAATACCAAATACATTTTTGTTACAGGTGGCGTAACATCATCTTTAGGAAAGGGAATTATTTCTGCTTCTTTGGCTAAACTTCTTCAGGCAAGAGGCTTTACAACTACCATTCAAAAATTAGATCCATATATTAATATTGATCCTGGTACACTAAATCCTTATGAACATGGCGAATGTTATGTTACTGATGATGGTGCCGAAACAGACTTGGATTTGGGACATTACGAACGCTTTTTAAATGTACCTACGTCAAAAGCAAATAACGTAACTACGGGTCGCATATATCAAACTGTAATTGATAAAGAGAGAAGAGGTGATTATTTGGGAAAGACAGTGCAGGTAATTCCACATATAACTGATGAGATTAAAAATAGGATTAAAGTATTAGGTAAGACAGGAAAGTATCAATTCGTAATAACCGAAATTGGTGGAACAGTAGGCGACATTGAGTCTTTGCCATATATTGAGTCGGTTCGCCAATTAAAATGGGAACTTGGAAAAGATTGTTTAGTAATACACCTTACTTTATTACCTTATCTAGCTGCTGCCGGTGAATTAAAAACCAAACCGACACAACACTCTGTTAAAATGCTACTGGAATCAGGTGTTCAGCCCGATGTGTTGGTATGTAGAACAGAATGGCCTGTAACAAAGGAAGTGAAAAATAAGATTGCACTATTTTGTAACGTATCTCCAGATGCGGTAATTGAGGCTAGAGATGCTTCTACTATCTATGAAGTACCATTGCTAATGGAAAAAGAAAAATTGGATGCTGTTGTGCTTGAAAAATTAGGTGTTGAAGTAGGTGGTAGGTTAAATCTTGATAATTGGAGAGTATTTTTGGATAAGTTACATCATCCTAAAAGTGTAGTAAATATTGGTTTAATTGGAAAGTATGTTGAACTGAGAGATTCCTACAAGTCAATAGCAGAAGCATTTGTGCATGCTGGTGCTATAAATGATTGTAAAGTAAATATAGAGTGGATACATTCCGAAGATATAGAAGAAGAGAATGTAGCAAAGGAGTTGAAAGGATTGATGGGTATATTGGTAGCTCCTGGTTTTGGAAACAGAGGAATAGAAGGGAAGATAACGGCTATAAAGTATGCACGAGAAAACAACATTCCATTTTTTGGTATTTGCTTGGGAATGCAGTGTGCTGTTATTGAATTTGCTAGAAATGTTATTGGATTAAAAAATGCACATTCTACAGAAATGAATCCTTTAACACCACATCCCGTAATCGATTTATTGGAAACGCAGAAAAAGATTGTAAACAAAGGAGGAACCATGCGTTTAGGTTCTTATTCATGCGAAATAGCAGACGAAAATTCATTAGCATTTGATGTATATAAAACTAAAAATATACAAGAACGTCATCGTCACCGATATGAGTTTAATAATGAGTATTTAAGAGATTTTGAAAAATATGGTATGATTGCTTCAGGAATGAATCCGGATGCAGGTTTGGTAGAGATGGTTGAATTAAAGAATCATCCATGGTTTTTAGCCGTTCAGTTCCATCCCGAATATAAAAGCACAGTAGAAAATCCACACCCATTGTTTACTAACTTTGTTAAAACTGTAATTAAGCTAAATAAGCTGCAAAAAGCTTAGCTGTTTGTTTCGGGTTGTGAAATAAATAAAGTACTACTTAATTGCACTAATCGCCTTTCTTACACTACCATGCTTTAAAAGTAGTTGTTCGGCTTGTTTATAGGGTATTCCAAGAGATTTCATTACCAGATTGGTTCCTCTGTCAACTAATTTGTTGTTGCTTAATTGCATGTCTACCATTTTATTTCCTTTTACCCTTCCCAATTTTATCATAGCAGCAGACGAAATCATATTTAGCACTAATTTTTGAGCAGTACCTGCTTTCATTCTGGTGCTGCCTGTTACAAATTCAGGCCCCACAACTACTTCTATAGGATACATTGCAATTTTGCCAAGTGGGCTATTGGAGTTGCAGGTAATGCAGGCTGTTGTAATTTTTTGTTTGTTGCATTCTTCTATTGCTCCAATTACATAAGGGGTTGTGCCGGATGCGGTAATTCCAATAACTATGTCTTTTGTTGATATTTTATGTGCTTTTAAATCTTTCCACCCTTGTTTGGTATCGTCTTCTGCAAACTCAACAGCCTTGCGTATAGCAGCATCGCCTCCGGCAATTAGACCTATAACCATGCCATGAGGCACTCCATAAGTAGGTGGGCATTCCGAAGCATCTACAATTCCTAGTCTGCCGCTGGTTCCGGCTCCTAAATAAAATAATCGGCCACCTGATTTAAGCTTTTTTACTACTTGAGAAACTAGTTTTTCAATTGACGGAATTACCTTACTAATTGCCTTTGGAACATCGTGGTCTTCTTTGTTTATGTTTGCAAGCAATTCCTTAATATTCATTTTCTCCAAGTTGTTATACTTAGAGTCTGCTTCGGTTGTTCTTGTAAATTTTTTCATCTATACAATTAATACAACTTTGGAAATTGCTCCGGATTTGTTTCTTGTATCATTCCGTAAATAGCATCAAATATAGTGTCTGATGCAGGTTTTGAGAAGTAAGAACCATCTGATCCGTATGCAGGTCGGTGGTCTTTTGCTGATAATGTTTTAGGTTCGGCATCTAAGTATCTATAAGCGCTTTGTTCTTCCAACACTTTTTGCATCATATATGCACTTGCACCTCCGGACACATCTTCGTCTAAAAATAATACTCTATTGGTTTTCTTTATAGATTCTACAATTGTGCTTGTTATATCAAATGGCAATAAGGTTTGTACATCAATAACCTCAACTGAAATTCCAAATTCTTTTAATTGTTCAGCAGCTTCAACGGCTAAATAACAGGAATATCCGTAGGTAACAATAGTAACGTCTGTTCCATTACATAAAATTTCTGGCATGCCAAGCTGTACTTTATACTGTCCGTGGTTAAGGGGAAGTGGCTCTTTCATGCGGTAACACATAAGTGGTTCAATTACAATTGCAGGTTCGTCAGCATCCAAAAGTGTGTTGTAGAAGCCCGCTGCTTGTGTCATATTACGTGGCGTACAAACATGAATTCCTCTAATTGAATTTATAATCATTCCCATTGGAGAGCCAGAGTGCCAAACACCCTCAAATCGATGTCCCCTGGTTCTGATAATAACCGGAGCTTTTTGTCCACCTTTGGTGCGGTATTGCACTGTAGCCAAATCATCGCTCATGATTTGAATTGCGTACAATAAGTAATCTAAATACTGAATTTCTGCAATTGGACGCAATCCTCTTAAGGCCATACCAATTGCTTGTCCAATGATAGTTGCTTCTCTAATACCTGTATCAAAAACACGGTGCTCTCCGTATTTTTTTTGTAATCCTTCTAATCCTTGGTTTACACCGCCAATTTTACCAGCATCTTCGCCAAATATCAATACTTCCGGGTGTTTTGCTAGAATTGCATCAAAGTTATCTCTTAATATTTCTCTTCCATCTACCACCTTGTTTTCGCTTGAATACTCTACCGATACCGGTTTGCTATTAGAAATAGCTAGTTCTGATTGACTGAATAGATAAGAGTTGTAGCGGTCGTAATTAGAAATGGTAGAAATATTTAACCAATTGCTTAGTTGTTGTTTTGCTGTATTGTTTTCGAATCGAGTAACTCTTAGCGCCTTTTTTGCTGCTACTACACAATCTTTTCTTATAGCATCTGGTGTTTCTAATAGCGTAGATTTAATTTTGTGTAGTTCTTCGGAGTATTTGCTTTCTGCGGCAACGTGTTCAATTATGTCGGCAATTTCCTTTACTTCCTGTTTTATGGGAGTAATAAAATCTGTCCATGCTAAATTTTTTTGTTCACGAACAAATTGCTTGCTGTCATTCTCTATTTTATCAAGTTCTTCGGCACTTGCAATGGCTGAGGAGATAATCCACTCTCGCATTTTATAAATAGGGTCGAAGTCTTGTTCCCACTGCAACCTTTCTTTCGATTTGTATCTCTCGTGAGAGCCAGATGTGCTGTGCCCTTGCGGTTGTGTCATTTCATCAACATGTACCAACACAGGAACGTGTTGTTCTCTGGCAATTTTTGCGGCTTTCTCGTATGTTTCGCATAAGTGCGCATAATCCCACCCTTTAGTTACCAAAATTTCGTATCCTGTTTGAGTTGCATTTCTTTGAAACCCTTTTAGCGCTTCTGAAATACTTTCTTTTATGGTTTGGTACTTTTTGGGAACAGATATTCCATGACCATCATCCCAAACAGACATTACCATGGGCACTTGCATTACGCCCGCAGCATTTAAGGTTTCCCAAAAAAGTCCTTCGGAGGTGCTAGCATCTCCTATGGTTCCAAAAGCTACTTCATTTCCTTTGTTCGAAAATTTTAAAAAATCTCCTTGTTGTAGTTCAGGATTTTCTTTATAAACCTTCGAAGCCATTGCCAATCCTAATAGTCGTGGCATTTGACCTCCGGTTGGAGAAATATCGGACGATGAGTTTTTTATTTTTGTTAAATCTTTCCAAGTTCCATCGGGGTTTAAGCTACGTGTAGCAAAATGGCCGTTCATTTGTCTTCCAGCCGATGATGGTTCCAAATCTACATCAGCATTGGCATACAAGCCGGCAAACCATTCTTTTATAGTTAGGTTTTCTGTGGCAAACATAAATGTTTGGTCGCGATAATAACCCGATCTAAAATCTCCCTCTTTAAAAACTTTTGCCATGGCAATTTGTGCCACTTCTTTTCCATCGCCAAAAATTCCAAACTTGGCTTTTCCGGTCAAAACTTCTTTTCTACCAAGAAGCGATGCTTCGCGACTTTCATTTGCAATTCTATAGTCGTTTAAAACTATTTGTTTAAAATCCTCAAAAGTTAATGATTCTTTTTTTTGGGCTTTAGATGCCATAAAATCTGTTTTTTTTAGAAATACAATATACTAAAAAGACATAAAAAGCCCATAGAAATTGGCAGTTGGAGACTTTTTACTTTTGAAGAGTTTTCAACATGTTTTTAACCTTAAATTGACGGGGTGCGCCTTACAATTGTCTATTTAGAGAAGATTATCCGTGAATGGTTTCCTTTTTTCCATATTTTGCTATAACAGTAGCCTCGTATTCAAGGTATTCTTTCCAGCGTTTATCTACATCAACACCCTGTCCATATTTGCGGGCAAAACCAATAAAAGTAGTGTAGTGTGTGGCTTCGCTTATCATAAGTTCACGGTAAAATTCGGCTAAGTTCTTGTCTTTTATATTTTCTGAAAGTACTCTAAAACGCTCACAACTTCGAGCTTCTATCAACGCAGAAAATAGTAATCTATCTACAAGTACAATATGGCGTGCAAATCCGGTCCGAATAAATTTATATAAATCATTTACATACTCGTCTTTTCGCTCAGGTCCTAGCACATTGTTGCGTTGTTTTATTTTTTCGTGCACCATTTCAAAGTGCGCTAATTCTTCTTTTGCAATTTCAAGCAAAGCGTCAACCATATCAGTATGTTCCGGATATTTTACAATAATTGATATGGCATTTGATACTGCTTTTTGCTCGCACCAAGCATGGTCGGTTAGTATTTCATCTATATTTTGTTCTACAATATTAACCCATCTTGGGTCGGTGGGTAGTTTTAATCCTAACATAATTTGTATTTTTAACAAAACAAAAGTACAAATACAATTGAATAAAGTTGCAGTAATAGGAGGTGGAGCCGCAGGTTTTTTTGCAGCTATTAATATAAAAATGTTTAATCCAAACTGCGAGGTAGTTTTGTTTGAAAAAACGAATAAGTTGCTTACAAAAGTTTTGGTGTCGGGAGGGGGGAGATGCAATGTAACAAACGCATGTTACGAAAATGCTGTGCTTGTAAAAAATTACCCTCGTGGAGAGAAAGAGTTAAGAAGCGTTTTTAGTAGGTTTAGTACAGAAGATATTGTGAGTTGGTTTAGAAATTATGATATAGAATTGAAAACAGAGCCCGATGGAAGAATGTTCCCTGTATCTAACAATTCTGCCACGATTGCAAATTGTTTTTTAAAAGAGGCTCAGCAACTAGGAATAAAAATAAATTTAGGTTCTGAGTTAATTTCGATTACTAAGACAGATTCTGCTGCCTACGTTCTTGAATTTAAAAACGGAACAATTTTTAATGCAGACAAACTATTGATTACAACCGGAGGGAGTGCCAAAGAGGAATCGTATTCGTTTATAAAAAAACTGGGACATTCTATTGTTTCGCCCATCCCATCCTTGTTTACATTTAATGTTCCTAATAATCCTATTTTAAAACTATTGGGTATAAGTGTACCACAAGCAATTGTGTCTATTAGAAACACAAAGTTGCAGTTGCAAGGTCCTTTGCTCATCACTCATTGGGGGCTTAGTGGCCCTGTAATACTTAAGCTGTCAGCATTTGGTGCTACGGAATTGCATAAAGTGAATTATAATTTTAGTGTGGAGGTAAATTGGGTAGGGGAGCAGAATAAAGCTTATTTTATGGAACAGTTGATTCAGCACAAAAAAAAGAACCATGTAAAGAATGTACTTAATTCTTCTATCGGTAATTTACCGTCTAGACTTTGGGAATTTTTTGTTGCTAAATCCGGAATACCCGAAAATGCCAAATGGGCCGATTTATCGAACGAAAAGTTGAATAGGTTATTTGTGTGCTTGGTTGCTGATGTTTATGAAGCAAAAGGTAAAACAACTTTTAAAGAGGAGTTTGTAACCTGTGGTGGTGTTAGTTTGAATGAGGTTGATTTAAAAAGAATGGAAAGTAAAATCAACCAAAATGTTTTTTTTGCTGGAGAGGTATTAAATATTGATGGTATTACCGGTGGATTTAATTTTCAAAATGCGTGGTCTACAGCCTGGATTGCGGCTAAAAGCATTACAGAAAAATAATGATTATTTTTTAAGTGTTTGTAAAGATGCAGCAATGTTTTTTTCTATTCGTTCAGATAAATTGTTGTTATTGTCTTTTGTAAATTTTTCTCCGGTAATTTTTTCATACAACTCAATGTATCTTTCCGAAATTTGATTTACCCAATCTTCGCTCATTTCCGGAATAGTTTGTCCTTCTTTTCCTTGAAAACCATTTGATATAAGCCACTGTCTTACAAATTCCTTAGACAATTGTTTTTGCGCTTCTCCGTTTTGTTGGCGTTCAGTATACCCTTCTTTATAAAAATATCGTGAGGAATCAGGAGTATGAATTTCATCTATCAAGTATATTGTATCATCAATTTTGCCAAATTCATATTTAGTATCAACGAGTATTAGTCCTTGCTTATCCGCTATCTCACATCCTCTTTTATAAATTGCATGTGTGTAGATTTCTAATTGTTCGTAATCGGCTTTTGTAACAACTCCTCTGGCTATAATATCTGCTTTTGAAATATCTTCGTCATGACCAACGGAAGCTTTGGTAGAAGGGGTAATAATTGGAGTTGGAAATTTATCGTTTTCTTTCATTCCATCGGGCATTTGTACTCCGCATAACATACGTTTTCCGGCACTGTATTCTCGCCAGGCATGCCCACTTAAGTAACCACGAATAACCATTTCTACTTTAAATGGTTGGCACATTCTTCCTATTGTAACCATCGGGTCAGGAACATCAATTATCCAATTTGGCAAAATATCTTCTGTTGCTTTCAAAAATTTGTGAGCAATTTGATTTAGCACCTGTCCCTTGTACGGAATACCTTTTGGTAGCACTACATCAAATGCAGAAATACGATCAGAAACAACCATTACTAAATATTTGTCGGCAATAGTATATACATCACGCACTTTACCTTTATAGTAGTTGGTTTGATTTGGGAATGTATAATTGGTTTGAGTTAAAGCACTTGCCATCATAAATTATTTTTAGTTGTTACTTTCTTTTTCATAAATCTCAATAATTGATTTTACCAGTCGGTGTCTAATTACATCACTATTGTTAAGTAGCACAAAGTCAATGCCATCAACGTTTTTAAACAAACGCATGGCTTGGCTTAAGCCTGATTTTTGGTGTTTAGGTAAATCTACTTGTGTAACATCTCCTGTAATAACAAATTTAGCAGAAGAGCCCATTCTGGTCAAAAACATTTTCAACTGACCTTCAGTAGCATTTTGTGCCTCGTCCAATATTACAAAAGCATGATCGAGCGTTCTACCGCGCATAAAAGCTAGCGGTGCAATTTGAATTACTCGTGTTTCTAAATAATATGCTAGTTTGTCGGCCGGAATCATATCGTGCAAGGCATCGTACAATGGTTGCAAATAAGGGTCGAGCTTTTCTTTTAAATCTCCCGGCAAAAAACCTAAATTCTCTCCGGCTTCCACAGCTGGTCGTGTAAGAATAATTTTTCGAACTTGTTTGTTTTTTAACGCTTGCACAGCTAATGCAACAGCGGTATATGTTTTTCCTGTACCTGCAGGACCAATGGCAAAAACAATATCATTTTTGCGACAACTTTCTACCAACTTACGTTGATTTTTTGTTTTTGGTTTTATAATCAATCCTCCATTCCCAAACACAAGCACATCGTTTGAGTTTATAGGTGTTTCTGCTGTGTCATTTACACTTGATACTATTTCTTCTATATTCGTTTCCGTAAGCTTTCCGTAGCGATTAACATAATCGATAAGCATTGTTAGTTTACTTTCAAAAATGGCTATTTCTTGCTCATCTCCAATTAACTTAAGAGTTTCGCCACGGGCAATTATTTTCAGTTTTGGAAATTGTTTTTTTATCGCCTCTAATTGAGTATCGTTTACACCATAAATATCGATGGGGTTTACTGAATTAAGAATGATAGTTTTTTCGTTCAACTTATTGGTTGGTTTAGATTGTTGTACAGATAGATTTTACAGATTGTAAAAATAACATTTAAACTCTTTTGTTAGATGTAAGGAAATTAGTTTTTATTTTTGCATATTAACAGTATTATATAGCACGGAATTGAAACATAATCAACCTATAATTACACTTACTACAGATCTTGGCTTAAAGGATTATTATGTAGGAGCAATAAAAGGAGCTATTTTTTCGCAATTGCCAACTGCTTGTATTGTTGATATAACGCACGAACTGGAGCCTTTTGATATTATGCAGGCTTCTTACGTAATTAAAAATAGTTATCCTAATTTTCCGCAAGGTACCGTTCATATAATTGGAATTGATGCACATCCTGATATTAATTCGCCTTATACCGCAGTGCAGATAAACGGACAGTATTTTATTGGTGCGGACAATGGTATTTTTTCGTTGTTGTTTGATAAGGTTCCTGATATTGTAGTTGAGCTAAATCTTAAACAAGATGTAGATACATTAAACTTCCCAATTCGGGATATATTTGCGAAAGCTGCTTGCCATATTGCACGAGGTGGAACTTTAGAGGTTATTGGTACGTTGAAAAAAGAATTGAAGGAAAAAACTATTTTGAGACCAATTGCAAATCCTACAGCAATAAGAGGCTCAATTATATATATTGATTCTTATGGAAATGCCATTACCAACATAACAAAAGGCTTGTTTGCCGAAACAGGTAAAGGCAGAAAATATACCATCGACATCACTCGCTATAGTATTTCAAAAATAAGCGAAACGTATAACGATGTAGTAGAGGGGGAGATGGTAGCAATTTTTAATTCGGCTAATCATATTGAACTATCTATCAATAAAGGGAAAATTGCCAATTTGCTAAATTTGCATTTGGGAGATATAATTACCGTTAATTTCCAATGATTACAAGAATAGTGAAAATGACATTTATTCCTGAAAAGGTCGATTCCTTTTTAGAGGTTTTTAATGTATCAAAACATCTAATTAGAAATTTTGATGGCTGCAAAGGATTGAAACTACTTAACGATAAAAACTCTCCTTCCATATTTTTCACCTATAGTATTTGGGAAAACTCAGAAGCATTAGAGAATTATAGAAATTCTGAATTGTTTAAATCTACATGGGCTAAAACAAAAATTCTTTTTGCCGGTAAACCAGAAGCCTATTCTACCAACGCTATTTTTGAGGAATAATGATTCTTACCATAAAGGCAAAGCCCAATAGCAAAAAAAACAGTTTATACTTTGAAAACAATATGTTGGGATGCAAAATTGCATCTCCTCCAACCGATGGAAAGGCAAATAAGTGTTTGTTGGCTTATTTGTCTGATTTGTGGCATATTCCAAAGTCAAGAATTGTAATTCTAAAAGGAGAAAGCTCTGCTATAAAAAGATTAGAAATTGATGATGTGTATGGACCTATTATAACTCAGTGGATAGCTGAGAATAAATAATATTTTGATAAGTATGTAAAAAAGAAGAGGCGGTGTTAATTAACACCGCCTCTTCTTTTTTTAGATAATATATAATTAGTCTAACCAAACAATGTACTTGTCATTGTTTGCATATTTTAAGTAGTTATCTTTAATAAATACTGATGCCCAGAAATCAACCAACACGTTTACATAACCTACAACAGGGATACAGAAATACATAGCCCACATCCATTTTTGGTTTGTTCCCATGTAGTATCTGTGTAATGCAATACCACCGCAAAACCAAGCTCTTACTAAGAATCCAACTTGAGTTTTTCCGTCAGCAGTTGATGAAACTCCTGCATAGTCCATTGCTAAGTCAGAGATGTTTGCATCTGTGATTGATAATTCTTCAGAGTTATCGAACATGTTGTCGATAGCCTGGTTGTCTAATTTGTAATTGCTAGCTTTTACAACTGAAAGGCTCAGCAATAATGCGAAAATTGTTAGTAGTTTTTTCATATTTTTTGTTTTTTAGTTGTGCCAATATACACTTTTTAAAAATTTAAGCAAAAAAATAATTATTTAATTTCTATATAATTTTTCTCAATGCGACTTTCTAATACTTTTGTGGGGTAAAATGGATTTTCAGCATAAAAACGTAAAAATGTCTATTGTGGTAGTTGTAGCTATTATCACATGTGTTTTTGCATTTTATACAACAAGATTAAAGTTCGACTACAATTTTGAAAGTTTTTTCCCCTACGGAGACGATGAATTAGAATTCTATCTCAATTTTAGGCAAAAATTTGGCTATGACAATGAGTTTGGTATAGTTGGTATTGAAAGTAAGAAAGGTGTTTTTACTAAATCATTCTTGACTAAAGTAGCAACCCTTTCGGACTCTATTAAACGTATTCCAAATGTTGTTTCGCTAGTTTCTCCAACCAATCTTACAAAAAAGATAGTTGCACCAATTGGTTTTATCGAAATTCCTTATTTACACTATCAAGAACCTGAAAAATACCAAGAAGATTCTACCGATATTTTTACTTCGGAGGAGTTGGTTGGGACATTTTTTTCTAAAAAAACACCTTCTATATGTATTGTTTTTAAAACAAAAGAAGGTATTAGCAAGCAAGCATCCGACACTTTATTGTTTGCACTAGAGCGTATGTTGAAAGTATATGATTTCGATGATTATCATATTGCCGGGAAATTTAAAGCCCAATACGTTTATATAGAAAAAATAAGTAAAAATTTTATTCAATTTATGCTAGCCTCCGTAGTGCTGGTTATTATTTTTCTTATTATTTCATTTAGGCGCTTATGGGGAATTTGGATACCAATGTTGGTTATTTTCCTATCGATGATTTGGATTTTTGGGTTGATGGGATTAATGAACAAACCGCTCGATTTAATGATGGTGCTAATGCCTACCATGATGTTTATTGTGGGAATGTCAGATGTGGTTCATATTCTATCTAAATATTTAGAAGCATTGCGTGAAGGGAATAGTATATCTAATGCTATTTCTATCACACTTAAGGAAGTAGGTTTTCCAACATTTATAACACTTATTTCTACTAGTGTAGGTTTTTTGGCACTTTTATTTTCAACCATTAAGCCGGTAAAAGATTTTGGAATATACACCTCTATAGGAGTTTTAATAGCTTTTGTATTGGCTTTTTTACTTCTTCCTATTTTATTACCATTTATAAAGAATCCGATAGATAAAAACGAAAAAAACAATCAACTTTTTTGGAATAAACAATTGCATAAATTGCTTTTGTTTGTGCTTAAGCGAAGAAACGGAATTATTGCTACAACCTTGTTGTTATGTGCATTAAGCATATATAGTATTTCTACCATAGTGATTAATAATAATTTGCTGGAAGATTTAGTTGATAGCGATGAATTAATGATTGATATGAATTTTTTCGAGGAAAATTTTCAGGGAATAAGACCTGTTGAAATTGCTGTATTCGCAAAAGATTCTTCCAAAAATATACTTTCATTTGAGGCAATTAACGAGTTAGATAAACTAGAGCACTATTTAAGAAGTTCTTCTTATGGTGCAGGATTTATAATTTCCCCCACTTCAATTATTAAGCAAGCCAATAAAGCAATAAATGGTGGAGGAAACGAGTTTTATAAAATCCCCACCGATACTGCGGAATTTAACCAGTGTGTAACATTGGTTAAAAAAATTATAAAGCGACCCGAATTTAAAACGATACTTACTAAGAATTTCTTAGAAGGCCGATTAACCGGAAAGATAAATGACTTGGGGAGTAGGGTAATTAATCAAAAAAATGATAGTTTAAATTTGTTTTTCGATTCACATATCAACAAAAATATTCTTGGATATCGAATTACAGGCACTGCTCATTTAATTGATGTAAATAATCAATACTTAGCCATAAATATGCTACAAGGAATATTCATGTCTATTCTAGTTGTATCTGTAATTATTGCATTGGTGCACAAATCATTCAAAATTGTTATAATTTCTATTATTCCGAATGTTGTGCCAATGATTTTGGTAGGAGGTTTGATGGGATTAGCAGGTATTGAATTAAAAGTATCTACTTCAATTATTTTTTCCATTGCCTTTAGTATTGCAACTGACGATACAATTCATTTTTTGGGAAGATTAAAGTTGGAATTAATGAAAGGGAAAAGTATGTTGTATGCAATAAAACGTACATATATTTCTACCGGTAAAGCGGTGGTTGTAACATCTTTGATACTTAGCGGAGGGTTTCTTTCGCTCATCATGTCCGACTTTCAGAGTACCTTCTACTTTGGATTATTGGTAAGTATTATTTTGTTTATTGCAGTAATAGTCGATTTATTACTCTTACCTCCGCTGTTATTGTGGCTTATTAAACGGAAATAATTATTTTATTTTTCTATTTAACTCTCCTGCAACATATTCTTCTTCACTAGTAATCTTCCCGTTTTCATCAAATGTTTTCCATTTACCATCTTTTACATAATCTAAGGAGTTTTCGTTGTAAACCATTTCCCCTTCTTCCTTTAACACACCGTTTTCATGGTATTCTTTTTTTGCATAACGCTTTTTCTTCTTATCTAGCAATTCAAAGGTAGATTCCGGTTTTCCGTCCATAAAAAATGATTTTCGTTGAATTACTTGATCTAAATCTTTTGCCAATTCTTCATAATATTCTAATTGTCCGTTTGGGTAATAATCTTCTTCTTTTTGGGCAACACCTTCTACAAACTCGCTTTTAGAACGAAGTTTGCCATCTTGGTAATATACCTCCATGCTAGATTTTTTAAAATCAACAACTCTAAAATTTCGTTCCATCTGGCCATTGTCAAAATAGTTTTTGAAAATTTTTAGCTGACCATCTACATAATATCCTCGGTGTAAGGTTTTCCCACTTTCGTAATAATCTTCAATCCAGCCTTGTCCTGCATATCCACGTTTGTCATTTCTAATGGTATCGCTGTTAAAGCCCATGATAAGTTTGTCGTATATATTAATTCCGTAAGTAGAATCATACACCTCAATTAATTTATATTTTTTATCACTAGGAAATTGTCCTGCAAATTTCTGAGAAAAATAGATTTTGGGAATTAGAAAAATGACAAAAAAAGCATGGTAAATAACGCCTCTAGTACCAACATGTATGTGGAAAATAGGTAATTGAATTTTAGCGTTAAATAACATTCTTTTATTCTGTATTAAAGCTTTAGTTTATATAAAAACACTAAAAGCTACCTAATATATATACTAGGTAGCTTTTAAGCAAATAAATTTAGTATATCAGTTTAGTGAATTCCTTTTGCTGCCAAGTAACGTTCTGCATCTAGGGCTGCCATACATCCGCTTCCGGCTGCTGTAACTGCTTGTCGGTAAACTTTATCTTGCACATCGCCAGAGGCAAAAACACCTTCAATATTAGTTTTGCTGGTTCCGGGTATTGTTTTTATATAGCCGCTTTCGTCCATTTGAAGCCAGTTTTTAAATATTTGAGAGTTAGGTGTATGTCCAATAGCAACAAAGAAACCTGTTACATTTAATTTTTTAGTTTCTCCGGTTTTTTGATTTTTTGTTAGTACACCATCCACCGTTTTTTCGCCCAGTATTTCTAGCGTTTCGGTATCAAATAGCACTTCAATGTTAGGAGTATTAAGTACTCGGTGTTGCATTGCTTTTGAGGCACGCATTTCGCTTTTGCGAACCAACATATATACTTTGTTGCAAAGTTTAGCCAAGTAAGATGCTTCTTCAGCTGCGGTATCTCCTGCACCTACAATTGCTACATCTTGCCCTTTAAAGAAAAATCCATCACACACAGCACACGCAGAAACCCCAAACCCATTTAACTTTTGTTCGGATTCTAACCCAAGCCACTTAGCCGATGCGCCTGTTGAAATAATAACAGTATCGGCCAAAATAGTTGTTTTCTCATCTATCACAACTTTGTGCACAGGTCCGGTAAAATCTACCGATGTGGCAATACCCCAACGTATGTCCGTTCCAAAACGTTCGGCTTGCGCTTTAAAATCTTCCATCATTTGCGGTCCGTGAGTTCCTTTAGGGTATCCCGGATAGTTTTCAACTTCGGTGGTTATGGTTAATTGTCCGCCAGGTTGTAACCCTTGGTACATAACGGGTTTTAGGTCGGCACGAGCTGCATATATTGCAGCAGTATAACCTGCAGGTCCCGATCCTATAATTAAACATCTAACGTGTTCTAGTTGCTCGCTCATATAAATTTTTTTAGTGTATAAATTTAACAAAATTATTGGGCTACAAGTGTATCGTAAGTAGCACTTAGTCCGCCCCATACTCCTAAACCATTATTATCAATATTTGTTTTAACTGGCATTGGTTGTGCAAAAGGATTGCCATTATTTGCTACATCGGTTTCAAATGTTCTGTAAAATTGATAAGTATCTTTATCTATACTGCAATATTTTACTACAACAGAATCTCCTACCTTAAAATAGCCTCTTTCGTCATTCTTATCGTCTTCGGCTTGCGAGTTAAATTCCGAACCTCTGTTGTAGCCGAACTTAAAGGTCTTTCCATCAAAAAAGTCATCGTTAAATACAGAGCCGTAAGGAGCAATAAACTTTCTGTCTTTGCCCAGCCGTTTTGCGAACCACCGGTAAGTGTTTCCTTTGCCGGGAGGGTCGCTTAGGTATGCATAAATAAACCCAAGGTCATCGTTTGGTGGATCTAACTCAAACCAGAGGCTATCTAACTCTACAGGCTGAGGAATTATGGTAGATGCATTAAATGTTTTTCCATCTGCAATAACAGTAAGTGTATATGTTTGTCCAATTTGTCCAACAAGGCTATTTGTAGTATATATAATTGGAGGAAAAAAATTAAAATCGAGTGTTGGTTTTAGGGTATCAATTTGTGCATTGTTCTTAACAAGTACCACTCCGTTTAGAATCATTGTATTTGCAATGGCTACAGAGTCAACAGCAGAAAAGTACCCCGATGTTCTAGACAAGATTACGTATGGATTCTTTCCAGCTTCAATTTGACCTTCAATAACCACTTTAGTTTCATTGGTAGGAATATCCACCGTAATGTCCTTTTCGCAAGCAGTAAATAAAAATAGGGTAATTAAAAGAATGCAAAAAATAGAAATAAAAAAGTAAAAACTATTTGTTTTAGTATTCATTTCCTAAAGCAGATTTTATGTAATGTTAACATTTTTAAGCTACTTATTCATTTTTAATAGAGGCGTAACTGGCTCCATATCCGCACCAAATGCCTAAACCTCCATTTATGTTTCCTTTTATCGTAATAGGATTGGCAAAAGGGTTCCCTCTGTTGCGCGCATCAATTTCAAAATTATTTATAAAATCATGCGCTGCTTTATCAATTACGCAAATCTTGATATAGCTTGAGTCGCCTAGGTCTTCAAAAAAATCTCCAAATTCAAATTCTTGTCCGTTAAAGGAATCGTCTTTGTAAACAGAAGTTGGAGGCGAATCGTATAATGCGAATTCGGTTTCCTTGTGTAACATACGGTAGTATTGCTTGGTAGTTGGGTCAAGTATTTTTGTCCAAACAGTTCCTTTATTTGTAGTTGAATTTTTTTGAAAGCGAATATTTATTATCGGAACTGGTTGTTGTATGGTAGTTGTTGCAGTAACATTTTTCCCTCCAGAAGAAACTGATAATTGGTATGTTTTCCCAATTTCTCCAAGAATGTGTGATACATAAAATCCAGGTGCAAATGGCAGAAATTCAAATAATGTATCGGTTACAATACCATCATTTATGGTAATGATGGCATTGCTAACTGCATAGTCTTCTACACCTACATTTGTAAATGTTGCAAAATAGGGAGTGTTTTTAGTAAGGAAAACAGTTGCCGGCATATCATTTTCAATGAATCCTTCTACCATTAATTTTTCTTCTACATCGGGCAGTTTAACGGAAATATCTTTTTCGCAGGAGCTGAATACAAAAAAAAGAATAACAAAACAGAATGAAAGAATTGCTTTTGTAGTTGATTGGATATGTTGTAAATGCAATTCCATTAAAATTTAAAATTCCAGGTTACAGATGGTAAAACAGGAAACAGCGAAACTTGTTTTGCTTGAATTTTTAAGGTGCCATTGGCAATATCTCCTTCATTGGCAAAATAAATAAAATACGGGTTGTATCGATTGTAAACATTGAAAACCGAAAAGTTCCAGCTGCTCTCTAATCGTTTTGTTTTCTTTACAGTATATGTAGCAGAAATATCCATTCTGTGGTACGGTGCCATCCTGTATGAATTTCGTTCTCCGTATTCGCTTACAAGTCGTCCTTCAAAAACATATCTTGCAACGGGCAGTGTAATTGCGTTTCCGGTTGCATAAACAAATATGGTAGAGAATGTCCATTTGCTGCTCAAGTCGTATGTTAATACCACAGATGCATCATGTCTTCTATCGTATC
>JAFLBG010000034.1 GCA_017303975.1 Bacteroidota bacterium | reverse complement strand
AAACATAATAAGGCATAAAAAAAGTCCCTTGAGGGGACTAACTTAATGGTGCGGAGAGGGGGGGATTCGAACCCCCGGTACAGTTTAACCCGTACGACAGTTTAGCAAACTGTTGGTTTCAGCCACTCACCCACCTCTCCAGTAATGCGCCAAATGTATAAAAAAAAATCAAGTTTTACACTTTTTTTCCGCTACCCCAAAAATTGTTTAATCTTCGACAAGGGTTTAAATAACAATGTAAACATGCCAGGCTTAAGGCCATTTATCTTCCAGGCTAAGCGATCCTCCCTATTTGCTGCTATTCTATTCATAAGTGTTTTATTACTCATTCCCCCTACCCTCATTTTAACCAAAACTTTTGGCAAATATGTAGTAGACACATGATGCTTATGCAAAAAGCGGAGCATTAATTCATAGTCAGCTGCACTTTTCAATTTCAAATTAAATTTTCCATACTTTTCATAGCATGCTTTTTTTACAAAAAAAGTAGGATGTGGTGGCATCCAACCTGTATAAAAAATGCCTTCGTAATAATTTTTCGACTTCCAATTACGAATAATTTTATTTATATTCAATCTATCTATATACTGCAAATCTGCATAGCACGAATCGGCATTAGAGTTTAATAGTGCATCTACAACATCAGCAATTACTGTATTATTTATATAAAAATCGTCTGAGTTTAGGATCCCGATGACATCTCCTGTAGCAACATCTATACCCTTGTTAATCGCATCGTATATGCCACTATCCTTTTCTGAAATAACTTTTGCTATAGAATTTCTGTATTTTTCTATTATACCAAGTGTTCCATCTTTTGATAATCCATCAATGAGTATGTACTCAATTTCAGGATAGCTTTGCTCTATAACCGACTTAATGGTAGATTCAATCGTATTTGCACTATTATAACAAACTGTAATGATAGAAACTTTCACAGTGTAGCTTAATTAATTTCTCTTTTTTTAACTTGAATAGCCGGATTACCTTGGTAAACAAAATAAGGCTCCATCGTTTTGGTAGCAACAGATCCAACGGTAAGCACAGCATGCGAACCGCATACAACTCCAGGACAAACAACAGATTGGGCTCCTATCCACACACCTTCTTCTAAAACAATTTCACCAACAATCAAATCGAATGTTTGCTTTTTGTAATTATGATTTCCCGTGAGCAACATTGCACCTTGCGAAATACAACAATTAGCTTCAATAGTTACATTAGTTAAATTATCAATCCAAACACGCTCTCCAAGCCAAGAATTATCCCCAATACTCAACTTCCAAGGATATTTAATATTAACTCCAGGCTTAACAACTACCATCTTACCTATTCTTGCGCCAAAAAGGCGAAGCAAAAAAATTTTAAAAGAATTAATGGGGAATCCTGACAAAAAAAACAGCGCACTCACCACAAACCAAACAGAACGTACCAAATAATTACGACCAGGATTATACCATGAATTAGTAAATAATTGTAAATTAGTTTTTTGCATTACTTAAATATATAAGAAATTTAGATAGGAAAAGTGTTGAATAAAGTGAAAATAAAATCTTTAAGAATATTACCAGGGAAAATATTTTTTTTCTCGATGATTCTAATCCTTAATGCACTCCAGCTTTCTAGTCAAATAAGAGGCTATCTCGAATTGAAAGGTAAGGCTATAAAAAACAACACTGCACTAAAAGACGCTATTATAAAGCTATACCGAAATGATGCGCTGATAAAGGAAGTTACTACAACAAAATCCGGAAAATTCGCGTTTGATCTAGACTTTACCGGAGAAGATCATAAAATCACATTTGAAGCTCCCGGATGTGTAAATATGCACTTAATGGTATATACATCACAAGTTACTGATGATAAAAAGTCTATACTTCCGTACTACGAAACTGAAGTAGTTTTTTTTGAAAAAACCTCTAAAACTATTGATTTAACTAAGTACCAATATCCTTTTTTAAAAATAATTTTTGATGGAGAAAAAGCGTTTAAAGACGATGAAAAATATTTTTCGGATTTCTCTAGTAATATCTTTATAAAGCAAAGCACAACAGATGCTGTTACTGTTGCAAAACCTAAAACAAAAAAAATACTTGGCAATTTGTCTATTGAAGCAACTACAGAACCTATTAAGCATACTCGAGTAAGCTTGCTTAATGAAGCCGGAGAAATAATTCAATCGTCTATCACAAATGACAAAGGCGGTTTTGTTTTTACGGAGCTTCCTGCAGATGAAAAATTTGTGGTAATTATTGATGATACAGATTATGCCCTAAAAATAAACGACAAAATTATCATGAAAAACAAAAAAGGCGAACAAGTACAAGTAATTGCAAAAACTAATGAACGCTTTGAGTTCAAATTTTTAGAAGCCGAAAAAAAAGAAACATTGATGATTTTAGAAGAAGACGACTCTGTTTTTGAAGCAAACTATAGAGGCGTTGTAACAAACAAGGACAATCAACCCCTTGCATTCACAAAAATAAATTTAGTAAATATTGCAAACAACAACATTATTGCAACAGCCACATCCGACAAAAACGGAGAGTTCGTTTTTAAAGGAGTTGAGGCTGATAAAAATTATATTTTTGACATTTCAAAAGAAGATAATCTACAATTGAATAACTCAGAAAATATATTTATTACCAATGAGCAAAAAAATGTTTCGAAGAAATTGGTATTAAACGAAAAACACTTTACTTATGCACTTTTAACAGAAGATAAAAAAACATTTTCTGCACTAGAATTAGAAGATGAAAGCACCCTGGCTATGAGGAGTCATTCAACTTCTTTGAAAGGAAAAAATAATTATCCACCTAAGTACCAATTTGCAGATAACAATTTGGATGGAAAAATTAGCATTGAAGAATTACTAGCAATTACAAATAATCCAAATACTAATCAATCAACTGCGATAGAACTTATTGAGTGGTATTTAAATTAGAATCGAAAACAACTATGTATAAGCATTTAATTACGCTATTCTTTTGCCTTTTATCATTCTTCTCCCAATCTCAACCTTCCACTTCATTAGAAACCAAAACAAAAGGAACGTTTTATTTTTCTTGGGGTTATACTCGAGCAACGTATAGTAAGAGTAATCTTCATTTTAAAGATGATGGTTCTGACAAGTATGACTTTGTTCTGAAAAATGTTGCAGCCGAAGACAAATCAGACTTTGAAAACATGCTAAATAAGCCTTTAACAGTGCCGCAGTATGTTTATAGAGTTGGCTATTTTTTTAACGATAAATACAATTTGGGGATTGAAATAAATTTTGACCACACAAAATATGTCATAAAAGACAACCAAACGCTCCATTTAGAAGGAACAATCAGAGGATCTTACTTTAATCAAGATACTTTAGTGGATCGTGATTTTTTATTATTTGAACATACAGATGGCGCAAATTTTTTAATGGTAAACGGAATTAAGAGATTTGATTTTCTGTCATCAAAAAACAAAAAATTTGCGATCAATGGCATTGTTAAATACGGGCTAGG
The DNA here is from genome assembly GCA_017303975.1 of Bacteroidota bacterium. Lineage (NCBI taxonomy): Bacteria > Pseudomonadati > Bacteroidota > Bacteroidota bacterium. Next base: position 39,502 of record JAFLBG010000034.1, on the reverse strand, counting down.
AATGGTAATACCCAAAACCAATGTTACACTGTTTGGCAATAAGCTAGATAACAAATTTCACATAGCTGGAATAGTTACCGGACCTGAAGCCGGACTACGATTTACGGCATTTAACTATTTTTTTGTTGAAACAGTAGGAAAAATAACCTTTGCAAACTATATGGATGTGCTGGTTATTGGAACAGGAAAAGCGCATCATAGCTTTTGGACAAGCCAGGCTACACTAACTGCTGGATTTCAGTTTTAATCATAAACGAGTATCTTTCAAAAAGATAGGTTAATTAAAAAAATTTTACATACAGATTAAACCTTTTATGTTTTGCTTGGTCATACCAACAAGAAATCAATAAAACTATAGAATATGAAAACAAGAAATTTATTTAAAGTCGCCTTATCTACTTTAGTCGTAGGTAGTTTGTTTTTAACTTCTTGCCGAAAAGAAAAGGATGAAGACAATGACACTTCAGATGCTAGTGATAATGCGTTAGCAGAACAAACATTTAACGATATGCACAACATGGCTAATGAAGCTGCTTCATCAAACACAATGAGTTCCTATAAAAATGACCCAACTAATTTTAGTCTTTTAAGTGGCTGTGTAACAATTACAAGAGATACTGCGGTTTCTTCAAACACAGACACCATTACAATAGACTTTGGTTCATCAAATTGCTTATGTTTAGACGGCAGAAACAGAAGAGGTCAGATTATAATTACTTATACCGGCAAATACAGAGACTCTGCAACTGTTATTACCATAACACCAAACAGCTATTTTGTTAACGATAATCAAGTTATCGGGACAAAAGTAATTACTAATAAAGGTAGAAATGCGGCTGGTAATTTAAATTATGATATTGTAGTAAATGGCTCTATCATATTATCGTCTGCTAATGGAGGAGGAACAATTACTTGGCAATCGAACAGAAATAGAGAATGGACAGCAGGTTCTTCCACTTACACTTGGATAGATGACCAATACAGCATTACTGGTAGCGCAAGTGGAACAAAAGCAAATGGAAATTCGTTTACTTCCCAAATTACAAGCCCCTTAATTAGAAATATGGCTCCCGGATGCAAGAAGCATTTTGTGCAAGGCACAATTGACATTACACCTGCTAATAAGCTAACTAGAACTATAGACTTTGGCTCTGGAGCCTGTGATAACGATGCTACGGTAACAATAAATAACAACACCTACAATATTAAATTGAAATAAATAGAATTAAAAACAAGAGCGCTCCCGAATTAAAATTCGAGAGCGCTCTTGTTTTTAAATAAAATGAATTTACTTAGAAGAAAGCTCGTTCAAATAGGCATCGGTAACCGGATGTCCAAATTGCTTTGCTCTCTTAGCATTTTCAAGCGCAGCGTTATAGTCCTTTAGTTGATTATAGATTACAGACAAATTAAAATAGGCTTGGGCATAATCAGGTTTTAATTTAATACTCGAATTAAAATCTGTTATAGCTTCGGAGTATTTTGACAGGTTAAAATAAGCAAGCCCTCTATTAAAATAATAATCCTTTTCACTAGGAAAAATCTCAATCAAAAAATTGTAATCACGAATAGATGCTTCGTATTGTTGTGCTTGCAATAATACAAACGACCTATTTTGATACAATTTTTCATTCTTAGGCTGCATAGAATCTGCAACGCTAAAATCACTAATGGCTTCGTTAAATTTATTAGCCATTGCATACGTAATACCCCTGTTTAAATAAATATCAAATGTATTTTCCTTTTTTAGCTCCAATGCTTTTGAATATGCTTCTAGCGACTTATCAAATTCCTTTCGTAAGCCACAAATATTTGCAAAATTAACATATACACCTGCATCTGTTGACTTCATATTAATTAATGTCATATGGTCTTTATAAGCCTCATCTAATCTCCCTATTTGAGCATAATAATTTCCTCGATTCTTGTACGCTACTTGAACCTGTAATGGATACTTTTTAATTACATCACTCCACAACGTATCGTTATTCTGCCAAATTTTCACTCTATCGTAACATGCACTTGCCAGCAATGAGCTGGTAACAACTATAATCAATATCAATACAATTTTTTTATCGCCAAGTAATTTATTCATTAAAAAAGCAACTAGAAAAAACAACCCGATATACGACAAGTAGGTATATCTATCTGCCATTAATGCACTACCAACAGATATAAACTGCAACACCATGGCTATAGTTAAAAAATAAAATGTAAAACCAAATACAGCATACGGAAGCCATTCTTTTTTATACTTATACAACGCAATAATTGAACCTACTACTATTGCGACTGCAACAACTGGCGCTAAATAAAAAAACACCGGAATATTTCCCAAATTATCTAAACTCGGGTATGGATAAAATGCCGATAAACTAATAGGCACAAACATTTTTTGGATATAGATTACAAAACCATAAGAAGCAAACATTAAACGTTGAAATAAGGTAAATGTATCAAACTCATTAATAGCCTCTTTTGACTGAATAATTACGGCATTTATTCCAATTAAAAACGCAAATGCTAAAAAGGGGATTTTCTCCAACAAAACTTTAAGATTTATTTTACGTTGCTTTAAATAATCGATTAAAATAAGGACGAATGGCAAAGGGGCTGCCATTGCTTTTGATAATCCGGAGCAAACAAAAAACAAAAAGCATATGAGTATAAAATAAATATGTTTTTTATCTAGATACTTTACATATGCAATTAGTGCTGACAAAAAGAAAAAAGTATATAAAACGTCTTTTCGTTCCGATATCCAAGCAACTGATTCTACATGCATGGGATGAAGCCCAAACCAAGCAGCAACAGCAGAGGCAACAAATAAATTGCTGCCGGAAAATAAAAAAATTAAATAGAAAACCAATGCTACATTAGCAACATGAATTAAAAGGTTTGTTTTAAAATATGGACGCGGATTTAGTTGCCCACTTTTATAATTTAATGCCAACGAATAAACGGTTAACGGATGGTAATTAAGCGAAACATCTGTTTTAGGACTAAATATTTTTTTTATATTTTCAGCATTAGTGCTTCTAATTAATTTATTCTCGGTAACATATACCGGGTCATCCCAGTTGGTAAACTCTTTTTTTTCATCAAAAACAGGGAGATAAGATAAAATAGTAACAACACAAATTGCAATTACGATAATCCAAGGGAAATAAGCCTTATAACCCGGAGTTTTAGAAACTGCGCTCTTTTTACTGTTTGGTATGTTTTTCTTAACGGACATTCTATCCTCTAATAATAATTCAGAAATTCAAAATTCTCTATATGTATCCTTTAATTTTATAGGTAATGGTTCCAACAATTTCGTGAATAACAATATTCCAAATAGCAAGTGCTTCTGCATTAGGCAATAACAAATGATCTAAATAAAACTTCCTAGGTCCGCTGTATCTATCGGCACTATAAGCGAAAACAGAAATTCCCGCCTTTTCAAAACATTGAATAGAACGCCTCATATGAAATGCCGATGTAACCAACAAAAATGTTTGAGCCGGAAATTCCTTTTCAGTAATTGCTTTCGTAAAAATTGCATTCTCATACGTATTCTTAGAATCGTACTCAATGTAAATATCTTCCATTTTCACGCCTAAATTCAACAACAATCGTTTGGCATAAAATGCCTCTCTTTTATGCTTATAAACTAGGCTTGCAGAGCCACCTGTAAAAATTATTTTTTTCACGATACCTTTCTTGTACAAATCAACTGTTTGCATCAGTCTATCTGCACTTCTATGAATCTGCACTCTATCCAAACTCTCATCATAACTAACATTTCCGCCCAAAATAATAGCAGTAGTTATGTTTGCTGGTATCTCATTTTGTTTAATAGCCTGCACTTCCCAATACCTCATTACTTCATCCAAAATAAAACCATTAGAAAAAAACAGTAAAACCACAATCGAGGCTATCCACAACTTTCTTTTTACTACCTCTTTCTTCCAAAAAAAAGAAAGTAGTAACAACACTACAACCCAAGTAAATGGAAATGTTAAAAATGATGTTATTTTGGATAGTGTAAAAAACATGTAACTTATTTTCCTGTGTAAATTACACCCGAAGTAGGTGTTTCGTACAATTCAATTTTTACCAAGCCGGGCAATTGAGATTTTATTTGTTCCCAAATCCATTGAGCTATTCGTTCGCAAGTGGGATTATCTAAGCCGGATATATCGTTCAAAAAATTATGGTCCAATCTATCTACAACAGGATTAACAACACTTTTTAAATCGCCAAAATCCATTACCCAATCTAACTTTTCTTGCAAATCTCCTTCTATAAAAATAGTAAGCTTATAGGTATGCCCGTGAACACGTTTGCACTTATGCCCATCAGGAACATTTGGCAAAAAATGAGCTGAATCAAAAACAAATTTCTTAAAAATCACCATACGAATTAGGCTTTGCTTTAAAATAAAAAATAATACTATTTAGCCTTGACTAAAAGTACAAAATTGAAAGTATATAAAACATAGGGCACATTGTATAAAAAAGTAATAATTTTAGCAAAACAGCTTATGGCATTTATTGACACGCATACACACTTGTTTTCCGATGAATTTAAAGAGGATATCGACTCTGTGATTGACAATGCCATAAAAAACACTGTTACCAAATTTTATTTGCCCAATGTAGATGAGTCTAGCTATGAGGAAATGATGAGATTATCATCGAAATATCCATCTAATTGCTTTCCCCTTATTGGCATTCATCCGTGTTCAGTAACACAAAATTACCACCAACAGTTGGATTGGGTAAAACAAAAAGTTACAGCCAATAAACAACAAAAAGTATTTCATGGAATTGGAGAAATTGGCATTGATTTGTATTGGGATAAAACACTTGAAAAGGAACAAAAAAAGGCCTTTGCCGAACAAATTGAAATTGCTATTGAATTTGACTTGCCAATTATTATTCATACACGAAATGCATTTAACGAGGCATTTGAAATAGTTTCTGCATATAAACAAACTTCGTTAAAAGGAATTTTTCACTGCTTTTCAGGCACAATAACAGATGCAGAAAAAGTAATTTCGCTAAACACCTTTAAATTGGGTATTGGAGGAGTTCTTACATTTAAAAATTCAGGGTTAGATAAAGTTGTTGAATTATTAGATTTAAAGCATCTTGTTTTAGAAACAGACTCTCCATACCTTGCCCCCACTCCATATCGCGGAAAAAGAAACGAAAGTAAATACCTTACACTTATAGCAACTAAATTAGCAGAAATAAAAAAAGTTTCTGTTGATGATGTTGCAGCAATAACAACTAAAAATGCAATTGAAATTTTGGGCAACTAAACTGATACATAACGTGCAACGACTTTATTTGCTGCTTCTATTCTTTACTTTTGCTACCATCAGCCTAGCGCAATCTTTAAAAGTATGCGGAACAGATGAAATGGTCCGCCAGTCGTTTTTAAAACATCCTGAGTTACTTTTACAACAAGAGCAGCTAGAAAATTTCACCGAAAATTTCCATCTCGCCAATAAACAAAACTCCACTTTTATTATTCCAGTTGTTGTTCATATTATACACGATTATGGAATAGAAAATATTTCGGACGCACAAGTATATGATGCACTTCAAATTTTAAACGAAGATTTCAATAGGCAAAATTCAGACACTTCATTTGTTGTAAATGCATTTAAGAACAACATTGCTAATTGTTCCATCGAATTTAGGCTTGCAACAAAAGATCCAAATGGAAATTGTACGAATGGCATAAATAGAATAGCATCGTTAGAAACATACATTGGAGACGACAATTCAAAATTAAATGGTTGGCCTGCTTGGAAATATTTAAATATTTGGGTTGTAAACTCCATATCTATTGGCGTTGCAGGATATACCTATTTACCTGGAACTACACCAGCTAACAACGAGGGCATTCTAATTTTACATGATTACGTTGGCAGTATAGGCACCAGCAATAATGCAAAATCAAGAATACTTACACACGAAGTAGGACATTTTTTTAATTTATTACATCCATGGGGAAGTACCAATAATCCGGGAGTAGCCTGTGGAGATGATTTTGTAACGGACACACCTCCTACCAAAGGTTGGATTAATTGCAACACAAGTGGTGCAACATGCGGCAATCTGGTAGACAACGTTCAAAATTTTATGGAATACTCCTATTGCTCGCGTATGTTTACAACTGGACAAAAAAACAGAATGGATGCAGCGTTGTACTCCCCTATTGGCTTTAGAAATAATTTGTGGGGATATTCCAACCTTATAGCGACAGGCACATACACCAACACGTCAAGTAATTGTGCACCAATTGCTGAGTTTAAAACTAATACAAAATACACCTGTCAAGGAAATTCCATAAACTTTACAGACCTTTCTTGGGGAGGAACTCCAACTTCTTACCTATGGAATTTTGACGGAGGAACGCCCAACACATCAACTATTAATAATCCTTCGGTAATCTATAATTCACCCGGAGTATATTCTGTTACACTTACCGTGTCAAACAATGTTGGTGCAAACACAACAACAAAAACAGGATATATAAACGTATTATCAACAACAGCAACGTACAGCGGTTCCTTTTTCGAAAGTTACGAATCAGGAATACTTCCCAATAATGACTGGAGTATTGTAAATATCGGAAATTCAATTACGTGGGATCAGACAAACAGTGTTGCTTACTCTGGAAGTAATAGTGCTTTTATTGATAATTACTTTTCTTCTTTTGGAGAATCTACAGAGCTTATCAGCCCTGCTATTGATATATCTTCCATGTCAAGCCCTGCATTTACTTTTAAATATGCATATGCACAAATACAAAGTTCAGACGCAGATAAATTGGAAATATTTTCTTCTACTACTTGCGGACAAACATGGAACATACGCTATACTAAATCGGGTAGCGCCCTAGCTACAACAGCTATTGAAACCAATCCGTTTACCCCTTCAAATACATCTCAATGGAAAAATCAGATTGTAAATATTTCTCCGCTTACAGCTTCAAATAATGTGTTGTTCAAATTTAAATTTACAAACGGAGGAGGAAATAATTTCTTCTTAGATGATATTAATATAACTGGTGTTACAGGTATAGAAAAAAATAATTTTCTAAAATATTATCACAGTGTAGAATCGAATTCAATTACTGTTTTTTATACATCTTTGGAGCAAGAGGAAATAGAAATAAGACTAGTATCTATTGTTGGCAGCGAGATAAATAAAACTAAACACATGGCAAAAATAGGAACAAATAGAATTGATATTAAGCTAGACTTAAATTCATCTGGAATGTATCTCATAAACTTTTCGAGTTCCAAAACAAATACAACAGGAAAAATTATTTTAGATTAGTAAATAACCAACCGTTGTGATTTTGTAGTATGCTTTGAGGCGCCAACAATATGGTATAGTCCGGGTGCTAAACGATTTTCCAAATCAAGTACTGCCAAATAATTATTTTCCTTTTTCACAACTACTACCTTGGAGTACATTTCGGCACCCGTATTGCTATATACAATTACTAATAACTCTTCTTTATCTAACTCACTCTCAAATTTTATTTTTAAACTACCGCTCATATACGGATTGGGGTATACTGAAAATCCAGAATTAATTAACACCTCTACTGCAACCAAATTTGAATAGGTAAAAGAGCCATCAAAATCAACTTGTTTCAATCTATAATAAGAAACTCCATCGTATGGATTGGTATCAACAGTTGAATACTTTTGAACAGAAAAACTATTTCCTGCACCGGCAACTTTGCTTACAAACTCAAAATTATCTCCATCAATAGTTTTCTCGACAATAAAATAATCGCAATTAATCTCAGTTGCAGTTTCCCACTCAACATCAACTACATCACTATTCAATTTTGCATCGAAACTAAGCAGCTCAATAGGCAATGGAGAATTAGCAACATCTGTTGTTCCTATATAAAAATTATTAGCCAAGTTAAATAATGAAATGCCTGTTCTATTTACTTCCGGGGAAGAATATGTGCCGGTATTCGTTCCTGCCGTACCTATAACACTGCTTGCCTGTACCAACCTTAAATCCGATTCAGTTTGCACCAACCCAAATCCGGTACCTCCGGCATAAATTCCGTAAGTACCACCAGACAGACCACCACCTGTACTTACAGCCCAATAGGAATTACTTCTTGCATCGATATTAAACGCCCCATCTGCAAAGTTTACAACAGTTCGGCCTCCTACATAATTATGATTAACGGTAACAAATCCTCCAACAGATGGACTTGATGATGTGTACAACGAAAATGGCCTATAATCGGAACTACCACCCAAAGGATACAATCCTGCAGAACTTCCGGATGATATACCCGAAGTGGTAACCCATCTTTTAAAACTACCACCATACGCCCAACCTCCCGTCCTACTTAATGTTCCCGTATTAAGTATAGAAGTTCCTAACGTAAGTGTTTTCGAATTTAAATTAATTGTACCAGAAGACATTTCTAAAATATTAGTAACACTGGTGTTTAACCCTAAAACAATTTGAGGTGTGGTAGTATAGGTATTTTGAATATATAAGTTGTAAAAAGCTGGATCTGTTGTACCTAGTATATTCTGACTTGCTGTTGAACCATTTAAATAAACAGCTCCCCCCGCAGCACCGCTAAATGCAGATGAAGAAGTGTTGTAATTATAAAAATCTTGTGTTATGTAAATCGAACCTTCGTTTGTAATAATTCCATCTGTTCCGTTGGTCTTACTCATGTAACTACCATCTATATAAATATTGGTAGAAGTAGTAACTGTAACAACCGTCAATCCATCATTATAAGCTATAAGCTGTGCAAAAAGAGTTCCTGAGAAAATAATACTCCCTAATGTAAAAATGGCAATATAGAATGTTCTTTTAAACACGATTTCACAGAATAATACTTATTTTTTTGCTTCTAAATTTTGCTTGCTGTTTAACTCCTGAATGGATTTCTGCAACTCATTTAACCTGCCTTCTAATGCATCAACCTTACTTGCTTTAGCCGAAGCTACATCCAACTTCTTTTGTAAATCGATGATCATAAGTTGCTGTTCCTTTATAGCCTCAACTAATACTGGGGTCATGCTAGCATAATTCAAATATTTATATCCTTCGTTGTCTGTAAAAATAAGCTCCGGATACACTTTCTCTACCTCTTGGGCAATAAACCCTATTTGACGTTGCTCGGTAAATTTTTTTGCAGGGAACTCTTTATATTTCCAGTTGTAATAAATACCATCTAAGCCTAATACCGTTTTTAGAGCACCTTCAATAGGTTTAAAATCTGTCTTCCATCGTCTATCACTACACGCAGCTTGAGAACCCAATACAGAGCCTGTTGCATAGATATTGCCATCAACATATAATTTTTGAGTAGGTGCAGTACAATTAATACCCATATTTCCGGAGGTATTAACAGTAACATAATCGCTAGTTCCCAATGAAGAAGAACCAGACAACTTAAAATATCCATCGGTTTGGTCAATCCCCATTGTATAATTACTAAAACTTCCGGATGGAGTATAATACACAGTAATTCCAATATAATCTATTTGTGCAGTTGCATTGTAAGCAAGCACAGAAATTGCCACTCCAAAATCTGCATCTTTAACATCAGCCTCTGTCCAAGAAATACCCCACAAATCGGAACTTCCGCCATAAGTAGCAGTAGCATCTGCCGTTGGCCAGTTTGTAGAGGTAGCCGCTTTATCAGTACCGGCAATTGTACCATCTGCTTTTACCAATTTTATAGAGTTATCATAAACGGTACGAACACTATTTAAAACTAAACCAACCATATTAAAATTTCTCAATGCGGCAACATTAGTAATCACAGAAGGATTCTCTGTTCCATTGGCAGATATAGCTTTTGTATAACAAGCCATCTGAAGCTCTTCGCTATTCGGATTATTACCGTTGTCAACACTTATATCCCCCCCCTCTGTATACCCCGCACACGTAAAATTATTATCTGTAAAATCGCCATCTATGTTATCATCTGTATCATCACCGGCAAGGGCTCCTAATACTACCATATCACCATCCTCTACAGCTAAAGTAGATGAAAACGTTAGCGTTGCAGTAGAAGTACTTCCAATAGTTTCAAAATCAGCAACCGGGCTAGCTTGATCTACATACTGAAAAGAAGCCACTGCATAAATTTGGGCATCAAATCCTCCTGACCACGTAAATGCAAAATTGCTTGATGTAGCTGCTGCTATTCCAGCCTCTCCTAAATACCAAATTTCCAAATGCGTTTCCTCTCCATTACTTGTTGCAGCAGACGTAACCTCTGTCATACTCACGCCACCATACGTAACAGCAGTTAAATCTCTATCTCCTGCATCATGTCCCATACCGGCAATAAGAATTAAACAACGATTAGTTCCAGCGCTTACGGCATATGAATAAGTACCATCAGAATCAAATCCCCATGCATCCAATAATGCGACATCCGTAGCATCTGTCCTACTTCTATCAACGCTTACTTGTATTCCATCAATAGTGGCACCAGCCGGAATAGCGGAAAAATCAAATGTCTTTGCCACCAAATACTCCGATGTTCCTGTTGCTACGGTTGCATAAGATGCATTGTTGCTATATACGTTCCCTCCGCTAGACCATGTTTTGCTGCCCAACACACCTGTTGTATTAGCAGTAGGAGCTTGAGCACCCAAAGAAGAGGAACCCGCAGTGGCCCCCTGAAATCGAACCGCCACATCACCATTTTTCTTTAAGTGCAAAATTTCACTTGGACTACTGGCTCCAATTCCAAATCCTTGCGCATTCAATTCATACTCGATAAAAAATACGCTTATTATAAGTATTAACTTCTTCATGATATACTATTATTAACTAAGTAGAAATACCAACTTCGGTCAAGTTATACGTAGGTTTTTGTATTAATGTTGCGAAATAAAGATTTTTGTTGCAAATATTCGTTTAAACAGATAAATTAAACGACAAGGGCTGGAATACAATAGACACAGGTTTTCTAAAGGTTATAGAAAGTAGGCATTTTTTACTTTTTTCGCAGCTCCATCATAAATTTGGAGGCATATACAAAGTTTACCAATTCAGGATCTTCGGCAGATAAAATTTCTGTTCGTGTTCCTTCCCAACGTTTTTTTCCTTCAAAAATAAAAGCAATTTTATCTCCTATTTCTATTACGGAATTCATATCGTGAGTAATAACCACGGTAGTCATATTAAACTCTTCGGTAAGTTCTTTAATTAGATTATCTATTACGATAGATGTCTTAGGGTCAAGGCCGGAATTGGGCTCGTCACAAAACAAATAATTAGGTTGTGTAGATATGGCTCTTGCAATAGCAACGCGCTTTTTCATTCCTCCACTTATTTCAGACGGAAAAAGTTTATTTGTATTTACCAAATTAACTCTGTTCAAACAAAAGTTTGCCCTGTCTAAACATTCTTCTTTTGTCATATCTGTAAACATTGACAATGGAAAAATTACATTTTCCTCTACAGTCATTGAATCAAACAATGCTCCGCCCTGAAAAAGCATTCCAATCTGCCTTCTAATGTTTTTTTTGCCCGCAAAATCCAACTTGAAAAAATCTTGATTTTCATATAACACCTCTCCACTATCAATATCATGCAAACCTACTAAGCATTTCAACAACACCGTTTTCCCCGATCCACTTTGCCCTATAATTAAATTGGTTTTCCCTCGCTCAAACGTAAAGGAAAAATCACTCAAGATTGTTTTATCTCGGAATTTCTTGGTTATGTTTCTGGCTTCTATCAAGCTAATAAAATTTGAGTTAATAGAAAATTAACCACCAACAGAATAATACTGCTATAAACAACAGCCTTGGTACTTGCTCTACCAACCTCCAATGCTCCACCTTTGGTGTAAAATCCATGATACGCAGAAACTGTAGTAATTATAAATGCAAATGCAACCGTTTTAATTAGTGAATAATAAATATTATACATTTTTAATTCATACTGAATACCATAAATATATTCGTAAGATGTTACCACTCCCGTTAAAACACCTAATGCCCAACCTCCAAATATTCCTAAAAACATACTTATCACAATCAAAAAAGGATTTATAAATAATGCAGCCAATGTTTTGGGAAGAATTAAATAACCTGCCGAATTCACGCCCATAATCTCCAACGCATCTATCTGCTCCGAAACACGCATAGTTCCAATTTCTGACGCGATGTTGGAGCCTACCTTTCCTGCTAATATCAAACTCACTATCGTTGGCGAAAATTCCAAAATCATAGAATCTCGGGCTGTTATACCTATTGCATAAATAGGAATCCACGGGCTCTCAAAGCCAAATGCAGATTGTATAGTTACAACAGCACCCATAAAAACAGAAATGATGGCTATGATTCCTAACGAACCAATCCCCAAAGAATTTACCTCTTTAAAAAATTGAGCTCTGTAAATAGACCACTTTTCGGGCTTTTTAAACACCCGCTTCATCAGCAAAACATACTTACCTAAATGATATAAAAGTTTTATCACAGCCTTAATATAGAAAATAAAATGCGTATTTAAAAGCAACCATTAATAGGTTACTCCGTCTTATAAGTAAAACAAGCTGGAATTTAAGAGGAATTTCTTTAAATACTAATCTAAATAAAGACAAATGAAAATAAACTACTCCATTTTAAAAACACGTACAAATGTTTCTAAAAGTTTTATACAGCGGAGTATTTATTTTTCTCCTACAATCTTTACTTGCGCAAAATGAGTTGCCAGGACCGAAACAAAGTAGTTTTTCGTTAGGTACATCTCTTGCTCGTTATCAAAGTAGATACTTAAACATACGCTACATTTCCAACAGATGGAAAGTTTTTACTCTAGATGAATTGCACGAAACAACCGAAGAAGAACAAGAAGCAAAACCTGCTAAATGGCGGTTTATGGGAGAAGTACTCATTGGCACACCTAACTCCAGTTATCGCTTAGGATTATCAACTACGGTTTACTATACTTTTTTTGCTTCAAAATATTTACAAGCAAATGCATTGGGAGGCCTTAAACTAATGACAATGCCATTTGATTTGCAGCAAGATATAATTCCTCCAAACTTTGGAATAATGCTACAAATTAATGCGTACGTGTGTTACCCATTTATAGAAGTAAGTTTAAATCCTCAAGAGACTCATTTATCAATAGGCCTAGAATTACGTATTAACCGTGTGTATAAAAAGTTAAAGCGCAAATATGATTTAGACTTAGTAAAGGAGCAAAAATGGTGGTAGCTAAAACAGTATTTTCTTTGCTTTCACAGATTCATACAGTTCTCGCCAAAAAACTATTACTTTAAATGTATAAACAGGCGAATTAAATTGATGTTTCCAATACTGTTTGTTTACATGCATAAACCGATAACCTATATCCGCACCCACTCCTAACCACGGCAAAGCCTTATAATGTCCGGAAATGGCCGGTTCGTAGGTAAATACCATTCCATTTTTTTTCTTATACTCTATATCTTGAAATGTGTATCTAAAATTTGAAGCTCCTGCTCCTAGATACAGGGGCATGCTTAACTCCCAGTGTTTGGTTTTATAAAAAACATAGTCTAAGTAGGTATATAAATACCAAAATTTAAAATGAACATCCGTTTCGTTATACACATTTCCTGACAACTGCACAATTCCCTTAAACTCGTACGGACGCCTTAATTGTGCATACCCTAAACCAACACGCAATTTTTCTGAAAAAGAAACCCCAGCCTTTACACTTGCAACCGGCCGTTGAATACCATCAATAAATGTATAACGAGATGTATAGGCAGCCGTAAGTCTGTAGTTACTGTTAAAAAAATCCGCGAATCCTTTACTCTGACTTAATAGTGTACAAGTGTACCCTAGAAAAAAAATTAAAATGAATTGACCAACTCGCTTCATAACCCTAAATAACGAAAGAAGCCGCGTAATATTCGCGGCTTCTTTCGTTATTTTATAACTTTCAATTGTTAATGGATTAATGTCCTCCTTCGTCTTGTTCGTTTTCATCCAACGGAACAGTCTGAGGCACAAAATCTTCCGATTTGCCAGGCTTACTATAATCATACGCCCAACGTTGAACTACAGGAAGCGCTCCATGCCAATTTCCATGAACATGGCCAACACCATTAGTCCACTCTAATGTATTAGACTTCCAAGGGTTCTCTGTAGCCTTAGGCCCTCTAAAAATACTATAGAAAAAATTAAACAAGAAGATGAATTGTGCAAGAGAACCTATTATCGCAAATACTGTAACTAAAACGTTTATATCAACCAAATTATCAAACATTGGGAAAGCTGTATTGGAATAATAACGTCTTGGAACACCTGCTAATCCAAGGAAATGCATTGGAAAAAACACCCCATATGCACAAATAAATGTTATCCAAAAATGTAAATAACCTAGTTTTTTGTTCATCATTCTCAAAAACATTTTTGGGAACCAATGATATACACCTGCAAACATACCCAACACCGCTGACAACCCCATTACAATATGGAAATGCGCTACAACAAAATATGTATCATGTACAGGAATGTCTAACGTAGAATCTGCTAGGATAATACCTGTTACACCACCAGAAATAAAAGTAGATACCAACCCTATGGAAAACATCATTGCAGGAGTAAACTGAATATTACCCTTCCACAAAGTAGTAATATAGTTAAACGCCTTAACTGCAGACGGTATTGCAATTAGTAAAGTTGTAAATACAAACACCGAACCTAAAAACGGATTCATACCGGTTAAGAACATGTGATGCCCCCAAACAATAAATGACAAGAAACCAATTGCTAACATAGAACCAACCATGGCTCTGTAACCAAAAATGGGTTTTCTTGAGTTTATGGATATAATTTCAGATGCCATACCCAATGCAGGTAACAATACGATATAAACCTCAGGATGTCCTAAAAACCAAAATAAATGTTGGTATAAAATAGGGCTACCGCCTGTTTGTTCTAACGCTTGACCTCCAATATAAATATCAGACAAATAAAAACTTGTTCCGAAACTTCTATCAAAAATCAATAGTAATACAGCCGAGAACAATACAGGGAAAGATAATACCCCCAATATAGCTGTAATAAGCAATGCCCAAATTGTCAATGGCAATCTTGTCATCGACATTCCTTTTGTTCTAAGGTTTACAATTGTAACGATGTAATTTAAACCGCCTAATAGAGATGAAACCACAAAGAATGTCATACTTACCAACCACAAGGTCATACCTAACCCAGAACCAGGCATTGCTTGAGGCAACGCACTTAATGGAGGATAAACAGTCCATCCTGCAGATGCTGGACCCGTTTCAATAAATAACGAAAAAATCATTATCACACTCGATAGTAAAAAGAACCAATAAGACAGCATGTTCATAAAGCCAGATGCCATATCCCTAGCTCCAATTTGATACGGAATTAAAAGATTTGCAAAGGTACCGCTCAATCCTCCTGTTAAAAGGAAAAACACCATTATAGTACCGTGGATAGTAACCAACGCTAAATACATGTTTGGATCTAAAATTCCATCCTTTCCCCATTTATCCCCAAGCATCCAATTAATAAATGCAAATTTTTGCTCAGGCCATGCAAGTTGCAAACGGAAAATAATAGACATTGTCATTGCTACCAAGCCCATAAAAATAGCAGTAATCAAAAACTGCTTTGAAATCATTTTATGGTCTTGACTAAAAACATACTTAGTCAAAAAAGTGTCGTGGTGCTCGTGTTCATCGTGATGATGAGGAGTAGCATGAGCGTGCGAATCGTGGCTATGTGTATGAGCTGCCATAAATTTTTTTATTAATTATTAAGAGCTATTTTTTTATTCTCTTCGTTACTAGTTAAAACAGTTTTTGTAAAAAAAGGCTTTTGTTTTGACAACCATTCTGCGTATTCCTTTTCTTCGTCAACAACAACTATCATTTGCATATTGTAATGACTTGCACCACATATTTTGTTACACAACAAAACATAATCGAATTTATCGTTCTTCGTTTCAGCTCGCATTTCTTTTGTAGTCATTGTTGGAACAAAATGCATTTCAGTAGTCATACCAGGTACCGCATTCATTTGCTGACGGAAATGAGGAAAATATGCACTATGTATAATATCTCGAGAGTTCATTCTAAATGATATTTGCTTGCCTTTAGGAATATGAAACTCATTTCTTACTAACATATCATCCCATCCTGCCTTATCTGTAGAATCCATACCCAAGGAGTTAGAACCTGAAATCAATTTATAATTAGATTTTCCTAACACATTGTCTTTACCTGCATAACGAGCAGTCCAATCAAACTGTTTTGCATATAGTTCAATTACAATAGCATCGTTTGAAGGAACATCTGTAATGTTATTCCATTTCTTAATTCCTAAAAAGATAATTACAAAAAGAACCACTGCAGGAACAACAGTCCAAATCAACTCTAATTTATTATTATGCGGATAAAACGTTGCTGTTCTTGATTTGCTACCTTGGTATTTATAGGCAAAATAAAATAGTAGTGTATTGGTTATAAGGAAAACAACAGATATTATTGACATATTAAGCCACATTAACCAGTCTATATCAGCACCCACATCAGATGCTGCTTTAGGTAATATTTTATGACCATGCTCCATTACCTCCCATATACAAAATACTACAAATGCCAACCAAAACAACAACATCATTCGTCCTTGGTTCTTATTGTCAGTATCATTTATTTCATGCGGTTTAGAGCCTTTTAAAGCTGAAGCTATTTCAAAAACTCTCACTAGCTGAGCAATTGCATACACAGCAAGTACAACTACAACGTAAATTAGAAATTTTACCATACGTTATTTTTTTATTCTAAATTTTAGTACAAATTAAAATTCATGGTGTAAACTCTCGTCCAAATAAGGATGATTTTTTACCATCAAAGGAGCTTTTGTAAGTTGGGTGTGAACCACAAACAAAAACAAACCTAAAAACATCATAAACATCCCCAACTCTAATGGATTAAAGAAATACCAATGTGCTCCAACAGTTCCCGGCATAACAATTTGAAATAAATCAACCCAGTGGAAGAAGAAAATAATGCATCCTACTACAGCCAAAAATTTAGGATTTCTTTTTGCATCTCTAGCAATTAAAAATATCATTGGTAGAGCAAAATTTACAAAGAAAGTTGTCCACATAACTGGCTTGTAAAGGTCGAAACGAGTTTGGAAGTATGTGATCTCCTCAGGAATATTAGCATACCAAATAAGCATAAATTGACAAAACCACAAATAGCTCCATAGAAAGCTCGTTGCGAACATCCATTTCCCAATATCGTGAATATGACTGTCGTTTACTTGTTGCAAATACCCTTTGCTTTTCAAGAAAAGAATAAACAAAATCAACATAATCATAGAGCTGCACCAAGTACCGGAAAAAATATACCATCCAAACATAGTGCTATACCAATGCGTATCGATAGACATTAACCAATCCCAAGCAGAAGTTGAAGATGTCACTCCGTATAAAACTAAAAATATGGCGGCCATCTTAACATTTTTCCAGTGTATATCTAATCCTCCTTCCAAATCTTCTTGCAAAGATCTTTTTCTGAAGCCTTTGTAGAATAAGTACCAAATACCCAAATACGCTAGAGTTCTTATCCAAAAGAAAGGCAAATTCAAATACCCTGATTTTCCCGCAATAACTTCATCATAATGCTCGCTGGTAGGATCAGATATTCCGTGTGCCATCCAGTGATATATATGATTAAAACCTAAAGAACTCGCTAATAAAACGATGATTAAGGTGATAGCACCAACAGGTAAATACCCAGCAATTGCCTCATAAACACGTTTCACAGCCACTGCGTACGCTGATTCTGTAGCATATTGCAATGTCCAAAAGAATAAGGCAGCAACAGAAATTCCTAAAAAGAAAAAACTATTCATCAACACATTAGCCCATAAGCGTTGACCAAGATGCTCATCATGAGCCAATACCAAACCCAGAATAACACCAACAAGACCAACACCCATCAAAGTGTAGGTTATTTTTTTTGAACGTTGTGTAAACTCGTAAGATAAATTCATAAACTATTATTTTTTATCAGTAGTTGTTTTTGTTGTATCTGAAGAAGCCGCACTAGCCGTAGCAACTGGAGCTCCCAATTTTTGAAGCTTTTGAACATAATGTACCAACTTCCATCTTTCCTCTTGAGATAGTTGAGATGCATGTTGTCCCATCAAACCTTTTCCATATGTTATGGAATGAAATATTTTACCTTCTGGCAAACTAGCCAACGCTCCGGAATAGGACGGTGGAGCACCTGGTAGTTTAGAAGAAACAGCACCATCTCCTTTTCCTTCTACACCATGGCAATGAACACAATATTTACTATAAAGGATTTCTCCTTCAGCTAAAATTTCGGGAGAAGCTGCAATAGGATTTCTTAAATACCTGCCTGAATTTGCATAGCCTGCAGTGTCATTCCCATACGCATAGGGCATGAAACCTCTAGCAATAGAGCCTTTTGGAGGCATTAAATTAGTTGCAATAGTATCTCCGGTAACAATATTCTCCAAATTGGCCTCATAAGAAATGCCTCTGTACATGTCAGGCATATACTCAATTCCAGGACTGTTTGGATCGCTTTTACAAGAAGACAATACAAAGTACAAAGTACTAAGTAGGAAGAATAATTTTTTTAGCGTAATTATTTTTTTATTGGTATTCATAATTTCTTTTTTTCATTGTACTTAATACATGGTACTTCATACTAACTACTCGCTCTCCTATTTTACATTAACTTCCAAAGCTCCTGTTTCTTTAAGCATTCCCACCACTCTATCAGCATCTTCTTCTTTTACTTCTAACAACATCAAAAACATATTGTCCGTTGTTCTAGGATCTGGATTTTTAGCACTTACGCCAGGCAATATCCAACTACGAAATGCAAATGTCCAAAACATTAAATGCGCAGCACAAAGCACTGTTGATTCAAATGCAATTGGAATAAACGCAGGTAGATTGTATATATACGACCAGTTTGGTTTTCCACCCACATCGGTAGGCCAATCAGAAATCATCATGTACCACATCATTAGAGTTGCCAAGCAAGTACCTGTTATACCCCACATAAATGCGGCAATAGCAATTCGCGTTCTTGGAATTCCAATAATAGGATCAATACCATGAATTGGAAATGGAGAAAACACTTCTTTAACTTTAAAGCCACTGGAAACGATTTTTCTTGCACCAACTTTTAATTGGTCGTCATCATCGTAAATTCCATGTATAATTTTTTTACTCATAAAACTAGTTAGTCAATAATTAGTGATGATGATTATTTTCTTTATGAAGTTTTTTATACTTCTCTGAAGAACTCTTCATAATAGTTTTTAATTCACTCTGTGCAATAACAGGGAACACACGAGCAAACAACAAAAATATTACAAAGAAAAATCCTATTGTTCCGATAAAGAATCCAATTTCAATATAAGTAGGAGAATACATACTCCAACTAGATGGTAAAAAGTCTCTATGAATAGAAGTAACAATAATTACAAAACGTTCGAACCACATTCCAATATTTACCACAATTGACAATATAAATGTTGCAATGATGCTCGTTCTAATTTTTTTGAACCAAAATAACTGAGGTGAAATAACGTTACACGTCATCATTCCCCAATAAGACCACCAATAAGGCCCCGTAGCTCTATTTAAGAAAGCATATTGTTCATACTCAACACCGGAATACCAAGCCACAAACAGTTCTGTTAAATAAGCAACACCTACTATCGAACCAGTAACAATGATTACAATGTTCATGTATTCGATGTGTTTTAACGTAATATAATTTTCAAGATTTAATACTTTTCTACAGATGATAAGAAGTGTTAAAACCATTGCAAATCCTGAGAAAACGGCTCCCGCTACGAAGTAAGGAGGGAAAATTGTTGTATGCCATCCAGGTACGATAGAAGTAGCAAAGTCCATACTTACAATAGAGTGAACAGAGAACACAAGAGGTGTTGATAAACCGGCTAATACAAGAGATACCTCTTCGTATCTTGTCCAGTCTCTCGCTCTACCACTCCATCCAAAACTCATAATTCCATATATTTTTTTTGCCAATGGTTTTGTCATTCTATCTCTTAACATGGCAAAGTCAGGAATTAAGCCTAAATACCAAAATACTAATGATACGGAGAAGTATGTACTAACTGCAAATACGTCCCACAAAAGTGGTGAGTTAAAATTTGTCCATAAGGAACCAAACTGATTTGGAAGCGGAAACAACCAATAATCTAACCATGGGCGACCGGTGTGGAGTGTAACAAATAACGCGGCACAAATTACGGCAAAAATTGTCATTGCTTCTGCAGAACGGTTTATTGCCATTCTCCATTTTTGACGGAATAATAACAACACCGCAGAAATCAAGGTACCTGCGTGACCAATACCAATCCACCAAACAAAGTTGGTTATATCCCAAGCCCAACCTACTGTTTTGTTTGCTCCCCAAGCTCCAATTCCGGTACCGATAAAATAGCAAATACAGCCAAATCCCCAAAGGAAGGCTGCCATTGCAATACCAAAACAAACGTACCACCACTTATTAGCTTTCCCCTCGATAGGTTTTGCAATGTCTGCGGTAATTTTTCCGTACGTTACGTCATCACCTAAAATTAGCGGTTCTCTAATTGCGGATTCCTGATGCATAAAATATTATTAATATTAAGTTCTAAATAAGTTAAATTCTATTAACTAGCTATGCGCTTTTTCTTTTTTCTCTTCATGCTTCTCCTCGCCATGATTACCATGACCTCCGTGAGATGCAGCAATTTCAGAAGGCTCCTCATTTCTTACTTTTACCAAGTAAGATACAGAAGGTTTAATACCAACTTCTTCCAATAGGAAATAGCTTCTATCTTCTTGGAATAACTGAGCAACCACACTTTCCGAATTATTCAAATCACCAAAAGTAATTGCATCTGTAGGACAAGATTGTGCACATGCTGTAGTAAAATCTCCATCGCCCAATTTTCTATTCTGTTTTTTTGCATTCAATTTTCCTTCCTGTACACGTTGCACACACATGCTACATTTTTCCATTACTCCTCTTGAACGCACTGTTACATCTGGATTTAAAACCATTCTACCCAAATCGTCTTGAGATGGATTAATTCCGGTAAAACGATGGTTTCTATCGTATTCAAACCAGTTAAATCGTCTTACTTTATACGGACAGTTGTTTGCACAATATCTAGTACCAACACAACGGTTATAGGTCATTTGGTTTAAACCTTCAGAACTATGATTTGTAGCCAATACAGGACAAACAGTCTCGCAAGGTGCATGATTACAGTGTTGACACATTACAGGTTGGAAAACAACTTTAGGATTTTCGGCAGTTGGATTTTCCATTTTTAGATACATATCAATTGCACCTACATGTTCTTCCTCTGCTTTTTCCTTGGTCATGTCACTTGTATAGTATCTATCGATACGCATCCAGTGCATTTCACGGCTTCTGCGAACTTCTTCTTTTCCTACAACAGGCACATTGTTTTCAGCGTTACAGCTTACAATACAAGATCCACAGCCAATACAAGAGTTTAAGTCGATTGTCAATCCCCATCTGTGACCTAATTTATCGTGATCAGCCCACAAGTTAACTTCACTAACTGGTTTAGCACCTTTATGTGTAGAAATCATTTCTGAATGATTCCAAACTTGTTTAGGTTGTGTAGCAAACGTAGTTAAATCTGTTTCTTTTACAATCGATCTACCCATCATGGTATGGTGGGTTTGTGTACAAGCCAACTGATATAACTCGCCAGTTTTTTCGCTTAGTTCTGCTGTTAAATTATAATTAAATGTCGAATTTGAATATCCAACAAGTGTAAACGCATTCTTACCAACGTTATCGGCACATTTGCCAGCCTTTGTTCTACCATAACCCAATGCAACACCTACGGTTCCTAATGCTTGACCAGGTTGAGGAAATACAGGAAGTTCGATTGTTGTTCCGTTTACAGTTATTTTTGCAACATCAGCCTTATCTTCCATTTGGTTGTAACGTTCCAACAAATTGTACTTGCCTTTCATATCAATAGGATTCATGGTTATGTAATTATCCCATGTAACTTTTGATATTGGATCAGGCATTTCTTGTAACCATGGATTGTTGGCTTGATTACCATTGCCCATTGATACTTTCTCGTACAACACTACTTCCCAATTTCCACCTTTAGCGGATTTGGAAATAGCTGCAGAAGCATCATTAATAGACATTCTGTTGGTATCTTTAACTTCTTCCGAAGTTTGCTTTTCATCCTTTCCTAAAATTTCTTTTACTTTCTCTACTATTCCAACAGATGCAGTAGAATCTGCTACAACATTTGGAGCATTCTCCGGTTTTCCAAACCCAATTTCAACTACACCATCGTGCAATGAGTTATTCCAAAACTCAGTAAACATCATATGTTTACCTTGCATTGGGAATACGTGAGAAGACCAATGCTTTTTGATATAGGATAAATAATCCGAATTATTTCCAGACCATTTTAACAAAGACTCTTGAGCAGAGCGTGTGCCTTCGTATTTAGGTTTTGAAAAAATTGGATTGATTGTTGGTTGTTGTAAACTAAATTGTGCTTTTGAAGGATTTGCATCGTTCCAAGATTCCAAATAGTGATGATCTGGACACACATAATCACACAGTTCGGATGTTTCGTCTACTCTATCTCCAAAAGAAACTTTTAATTTTACTTTCTTCATCGCCTCACTAAAAGCCAAAGACGCAGAAGTATTATACACTGGATTTGCGTTATAAACAAAAAGAGCATCTACCTTTCCATCTTTCATTTCTTTTACAAAGTCGGCAAAACGCTCGTCATCTCCTTGTTTAAGGTTAGAATAATTTTCTAAATCGATTGTTTTGCTATAATTACCCAATAAAGAATTTATAGAATTAACTGCAAACTGAATTGCAACATCATTTGCGCCACAAACTACTAGAGACTTTCCTTTATTCTCCAACAAATGTTTTGCAATTTTTGCAATCTCTGCATCATGTTGAGATGCAGCAGAGCCAACACCCACAACACCGGCTAATTTAGCGACAGCATTATATAAGTTAAGAACAATCAAGCCTGTTTGAGAAGGTTTAATTGGGAAACGCTTATCAGCATTACTACCGGAAAGCGAAAGAATTGATTCGAATTGGTAATGTTTAGACATTTCCTTTTTCTTGGAACCAACTTTTCTATTTATAGCATATTGTTTAGAAAATTCAATTGGAGAAAGCCAGGTACCTAAAAAATCGGCACCAACACTTACTATCACATTTGCTTTTTCGAAATTATAAGTAGGCACAACACCTTTGTCGAAACTGTGCCAGTTTGCTTTTATTAAAGCAGAATAAGAAACAGCATCGTAGGTAACATGTTTTGCAGAAGGATGTTTGGCTTTAAATTCTTCAATAACAGCTTTTGTAGAAGGGCTGATGATTGTAGAAGTAAGAATTCTTATTGCGCTTGAGGATGCTAATTTCTCGGAAATTTCTTTATCAACAGTATCCCAAGTACTAGGAGCCCCTTTTGCGTAAGGTGCAGTAATTCTAGCAGAATCGTATAAAGACAAAACAGATGCTTGAATACGTGCATTTGTTCCTCCTCTAGTTATTTTGGATAATTTATTTCCTTCAATTTTAATTGGACGACCTTCGCGAGTTTTAACTAAAATACTTGCGTAATCGCTGCCATCGAAATAAGTAGAAGCATACCAATTAGCAACACCCGGAGTAATCTCTTCGGGTTTTACCACATAAGGTACGGCTTTTGTAACAGGAGTTTCGCAAGCAGCCAAAGATGCAGCAGTAACGCTGAATCCTAAGTACTTTAAAAAGTCTCTGCGACTTGTTGACGTTTTGTCTAACGAATCATTTTGAAGAAAGTCTTCAACAGGAATCGATTCAGCAAATTCGTTTTGTGCCGACTTTTGGAATTCAGGTGTATTGGCTAGTTCTTCTAAACCTTTCCAGTATTTTTTTGTGCTCATAAATTAAGCGTTTCCTTTTAATTTTTGATTAGTAATGACATTTAGCACACTCTATGCCGCCCATCTTATCAACAGTAATTTTTTGGCCTTTGTACTTTTCGGCTAATTTTTTGTGCAAATCTTCGTAGTAAGGATTGTTAGCCATAGCTACTTCCGTTTTTCTGTGACAATCAACACACCAAGCCATTGTAAGTGGAGCGTGCTGCTGTGCAACAGTCATTTCTTTTACTTCTCCGTGACAAGTAGTACATTCTTGCTTACCAACTACTACGTGTTGTTGGTGGCTGAAATATACGAAATCGGGTAGGTTGTGAACTTTAATCCACTTTATAGGAGATTGTGGCTTATCGTATGCTTGCGTTTCGGTGTTCCATCCTGCAGCAGCATATATTTTTGCTATTTCAGCAGTACCGGTATTTGGCCCCTTTTCAATTCCTTGGTGACAGTTCATACAAATATTTACAGATGGAATACCTGCGTGACGGCTCTTTTCAACATAAGAGTGGCAATACACACAATTGATTCCGTTATCTCCGGCATGAATTTTATGAGAGAACGCAATTGGCTGCTCCGGTTTGTAACCTTGGTAAATTCCTATACCCATCATTCCATCCCATGCTAATTTTCCACCCCAACCAATTAAAAATAAAATTACAACTGCAACTTTTGTTCTGTTGGCATTCATCCAAAGTACAAGCTCTTGCCAAACTGTTAAGTCTGCATCAGCGCCTTTTCCTTCTTTTTCGTTTAATACATTTTTTAGTGATTTTTTTACACCGCGCAATACAGCAGCAAGAATAACTAAGAAAACCGCAATAATGATAAGTGGTAGGGTGGGATTTAATCCTTCTGATTTTTTTTCGGTAGCATCGCTTGTCGCACCGGCAACAGGAGCTGTAGGGGCTACCTCTACAGGAGGATTTTTAAAATATGCAATTACTGCTTTTATTTCATCATCACTTAGGTATTCGAAAACAGTCATAGCCGAACCACCAAAATCGTTGAAAACCTTGTTGGCATAGGCATCTCCGCTTGCACGAAGTTTGTCGTTATTTTTTACCCATTTGAATAACCATTCATCGGCCGGCTTTGGCACACGATCTGCAACGCCTTTCAAGCCGGGGCCTGTAAGTTTTTTATCATCTAGCCGATGACAGGTTGCACAATTTTGTTTGAATAGTTTGGCTCCGTCAGGCTGCGCAAAGGCAGTAGTAGTTGAAAATATTGACAATACTAGGAGACAGAGTGTTAGAAAGCTTTTTTTATAATGACGCATAAATTATTTCTATGTGTACTTTGTTTAAGTGTTTTAAAGCGATAACAAAATTATAAGAAACATGATTCGGTGGTTAAAAAAAGTTAAATATTTTTTAATTTATATCGATTCTAAATAAGGATTGTCTCCTTGGTGTAAAGAAATGCATTCGCAAACCTCAATCTGTGCCCTTTGCTTTTTTAAGGATGGGCAGTTTGCTTGAAATTGATTGCACTTGGCATAATTAATGTTATTTTTGAACAAATGAGAAGACACTATTTTTTTATTTTGTATTTATTATTTATAGCCGGGGGAGCTTGTGCGCAGGCTAATTCGGATTCGTTGGCAATAGTTTATTCCGATCCGGGAATTAAAGCTGTTTTGGATAAGAAACTAGATGCAAATAAACGCACCAATGGCAAAACATCGGGCTTTAGGATACAAATTCATTTTGGAAGTGATAGAACTGTTGCGAAAGAAAAGAAAACAAAATTTTTACAATCCTACCCTGATGTTGCTACCTACGAGATGTACGAACAGCCTAATTTTAAAGTACGTGTAGGCAATTTTAAAAACAGATTGGACGCACATAAATTTTTAAAACAAATTAAAGACAACTTCCCTGATGCCTTTATTGTAGAGGATAAGGTGGAGATGACGAGGGGTAAGTAGTTATAAAGTTGTAAAGTTGTAAAGTTTGATAGTTAGGGGAGTATAAAAAACTCTCTTCCGCTTTTACCCTTTCTTTTTTAGTTTTTGGGCATCTGCAGCATCTACTTTTTCTTGTATTTTTTTTCGGAATTCAATAAACTCTGCATTATCTTTTATTTTTTCGAAATCGGCATCTTTAAGAAATGATCTATTAAAGCCACTAAATCCGTTATCGAATGACTTATATAAATATAAAACAGCATTCGTAGCATCATTTTTAAGCGCGTAATAATTTGCATAAGCATATAAAACATTTCTCTTTTCAGAAGGAATTTCAGTTAAAATATTAGCTTTTTCTATGTATTTGAAAGCCTCATCAAAAGATTGTAGACGCGCCAAGCAAATTCCCTTTCGCATTGCAAAGGCATAATTATCTGGCTCTAAAGAAAGCAATGTGTCTAAAATTTTAAGTGCCTTTGTAGCATTATTTGTTATGTTAACAGAGTCTTGATATAACGAATCCTTTTTTACATACAAATCTTGATTACCAAAAGTATAGGTATCAATTACTTTCACTTTAAAATCTAAGTCTTTTTGGAAGCACTCTGATCTAAGAACCCCTCCAACATCTCTCGTACTGCTGCTTTTCACATAAATGTTTCTCATCTTCTCGTAGGTAGTTCCACTCACTTTACTATCGCCCCAAGTAGGATCAAACGCAACCCAACCATATTGAGGAAAAAACACCTCTACCCAATTGTGATATTCTGCTTCATACTTTGCTTTAAGAACAAGGCCGACAACTAATCTAGCAGGAATATTTTTTGCTCTGCATAAACTAACCATTAACTCTGAATATTCTGTGCAATCACCGGCTCCTTGGGTTAAAGCCTTCTTAGCGCTTCTTTTCTCGATAACGAAATTCTTATATGACAATGTATCGCACACAAAATTGTAGATATTTTTAACTAGTTCTTCTCGAGAAGTTCCAGTAATTTTTTGGGCTGTTTCACTAATAGCTTTCGTACTTATTTTTAGATTTGCCTCGTCTTTCAAATAGTTGTTTGTATCTAAATCTTCCGGATCTAGTTGAGGTTTTAACCTTGCTGTTGCTAAATCATATTTAGTAGTTTTAATTTTCATTTTAGCAGTTAGCTTTTTTTCCTTGAACTCAGAGTAAATAATATTTTCCCATTTTGCATAAAAATTTTCATTCTTAGCTCCATATAAGGAAGTTGGTTTTACTGAATAATCGTAGCTAATAACATCTTGCTTGGCATGAAAATCTTTAGGCAAGAGCAAATAATAATTACAGGGTTTATTAATTGCTTGGAAGGGAACATTATCTATTACAATTGACCTTTCAAGGATATAATATTTTTGAGAAAAAACAGAAGAACTGAATGCAAATAAAATTGCAAGGGGAAGAAAAGATTTTAGTTTCATGGGTTGAAATTC
Source organism: Bacteroidota bacterium (assembly GCA_017303975.1). Taxonomy (NCBI): domain Bacteria; kingdom Pseudomonadati; phylum Bacteroidota; species Bacteroidota bacterium. Next base: position 12,097 of record JAFLBG010000034.1, on the reverse strand, counting down.
TATAAAATTAAAAACGAAATTATTTTGCAAGTGTAGCAAAATATGACAACACAGACAAGTTTTTAGAGTTATTAAAATATTTCCGAAGGGTTAATTTGTAGAAACTCTTGCCATGGTAAACTTGAATTACCGATAAGAAGTACCTTATCGGGTTTAAATTCTTTTTGGAAATTATTTACTCAATATATTGAGTAAAATCAAATTTATGTTATATGCATTTTCTATAGCTTCTCCTCAAAAAACCCTTCTGAAGGCTAAGGACAACCTCCAAACACATACAATTCGTTAGTAAAAAATTTACTTAAAAATAATATTCATCTCCACGCGTCTGTTCTTTTGGCGACCTTCGGGAGTTTTGTTGTTGGCAACCGGTTTTGTTTGACCAAACCATTCGGCTATAACTCGCTCCTCGCCAACTCCTTTTTCTACAATAAATTTCTTAACTGCTTTTGCACGCAGCTCGGACAATTTCATGTTCTTTTTCGGATTGCCTTGATTATCGGTATGTCCAGAGAGTTTAAGTTGCCATGCTGATTTTTTGGTTAACAACTTAGCCAATTCCTCTAGCGATGCATACGAATTTTGTTTGATAACATCTTTACCTGTTTCAAACTCTAAGCTAGAAAATGCGGTATTGATAACTTCCTGCTCTTCTTTTTGCAACACAGGACAGCCAAAATTTTCTTTTACACCAACAGTTTCAGGGCATTTATCGTCCTTGTCAAATACTCCATCACCATCTTTATCAGGGAAAGGACAGCCTTTGTTTTCTTTAGTTCCAAACTCGGCAGGACACAAATCTTCGTTATCAAATATGCCATCTTTGTCTGTATCAGGGCATCCTTTTTGCTCTATTGGTCCGGCATCATTTGGACAAGCATCTTCTGAATCTTGCACTCCATCCATGTCTTTATCCGGGCAGCCGTTGAACTGTTTTATTCCGGGCACATCAGGACAAGAGTCGCGCATATCAATAATCTTATCTCCATCTTTATCCGGGCAACCGTTAAACTCAATTAATCCGGGCACTTCGGGGCAACTATCTAATTTATCCATTAATTTATCTCCATCTGTATCAGGACATCCATTAAATTCAGGAATACCTGCATCGTCAGGACATGCGTCTTTTGAATCTTCGATACCATCTTTATCGCAATCCGGACAACCTTGAAACTTCCATATACCGGGTATTTCACGACATTTATCTTTTTTATTAGAAATTTTGTCTTTGTCTTTATCTCGTGGATGCTTGAAGAATATTGGAATTTTAGTTGTTAAATGAAAGTCGACACCATAAATATCACGAGTACCTATAATTGGCAATACATCAGTTGTTCCAAATATTACAGGACCTAAACGAAAAGACACTCCCAAATTTGTTCCGGTTAATCCATTATGCGACACGGGTAAAAACACCCCAAACCATTTATGATCCCAACGTGGGGTAATACTGATAGTTGTAAAATCATGAACTTTATTCTCATTTTTCTTATACTTAAAAGCAATATAAGGTGTAAAATTTATATAAAAATCTTTGTAAATATTGTAATCAATTTGCGCACAAATAGCGGTTGGCAAATTCATTTTAAAAGTACTTGAACTGGAAATGGGTTGAAAAATTCCAGCTAGGGAATCGCTTAATTCATCTGTATCTTCTACATCTAATTCACTTAGTGCCATATTGCTCACATTTGCATAATAATCGCTACTAGTAGATGATTTAGTAAATTTAACACCGCCAATATCAAGTATGGAAAGCCCTAAACGAAGTTTATATTTGTTTTTATCTCTTCGAACCAAATTAGTATCTCCATCCATTTCGTAGCGATATTTTTTCCAGTTAGGGCGATACTCGTACACAAATCCAACGTCAAGCCCAAGTGAGCGAGAAGAGCCGAATTTAATATTTCCTTCCCCAGAAAAATCTAAGTTATCTGATACGCCATATCTAACTGTTGTATTCTCTATAGAAATGGTGTCATTGTTTTTAATCTTATAATTCAAATTATCAACAAACAAATATCCTCCGGCAATACCTCGAATAATTTTAGCTCGCACTCCTGCCTTCATGAAATTTCGTTCCTTATCCAATAACACTCGTGCGTATGAAAATCCAACCTCTGACCAACTCATAAATTGAGCGCTTAATCGTTCATTGGAAATAGATTTATTGTATAAATTATTCATACTAAAATCGTTGTAAATCAAATCGGCCATTTCCTGCTCTACTCCATCAATGTTAATGTAATTGCGAATACGCCAAGAGAAACCAATAGCATCTTTTGGTGTAATAGAAACCATCACAGAGGGCAATTCGAAATTATTTCTTAAAAAAAGAGATTTGCTTTTATCGGTTTCTTTTAGTCGGAGATAGTTTACTTTAAACAATGTATCATCGAAAGCACCTTCTTCTTTAAAAGCATCGGAAAGCATACCAACGTAATTATTATATAAATACCCACTGGCACCAATAAGATTGACATCTACTTTATAACGACTATCGGCAATAGAGGCTGGATTCAGGTTTATTCCATTTACACCGGAATAATTACTGTTGATGTAACCTAAAAAATCTTGCGACTTTATACTTGTTGTTAAGATTACCAACAAAAAGAATAATTTTCCTGCCCTTACCATGATTAAAGTTTTTTGAACAGCGAATTTAGTAAATTATTCTTCTAACCTAAAAGAAGCCAATTTTCTATCTTTTTGAAGTGTGATAAGTTGGTAGGAATTATTAAAGGACTTAACAATACAACACATTTTGCCATTAAAAACTGTTGGTAAAACGCGTTCTGACGACTTTAGATATAAAGCCGTTTTACTATTATTTGAAACACAATATTTACTTGCGTCTTTAGAAACAAATTCTACTGCATTTGTTGCGGATTCCAACTTTTTCTTGAAGAGCTGACTAGTCGTGTTTTTTAAATTAGCATCGACCTGTATTATAGAACCTTCTTTGTATATAAGCCAATTGGCATTGGATAAAACTACGAATTCGACATCGCTAAACACATCTTCCTTACTAGAAATATGCTTGCCGGAAAACAAATCAATTCTATTGTATTCAAAATTAGCATCAACAAAACAAAACTCTATTTTATCTTTTGCTTTCTCAGAAAGCAAAATTGGAGAAATAATAGAGTTTTTAAGATTCCCAGTATGTATAACTTGCTTGAAATTCTTCACAAAGGAAATATGTTGTGGATCGGTAGCCGCTATTACAGATGTTCCGTCTGACAAATTGAAAGCGGTAAGATAATTTGCAGCAAAACCTATTTTTGCGGATTGATGTTTTTCGATAGCAACAGAGCTTATTTTAAATGATTGCAGCTCGTTTTGCGAATTAACAAATCCAATTAGAGTTTCTCTTTTTTTGTTGTAAGTAATTAAATTAGAAACAATGGTCGACTTTACTTTAAAAGGATATCCTTTTAAATAATTACCATTTTTATCAATTAGGTGAATTTCGTTTTTCGTAGCGAATAATAACTGAAGCTTGTTGTTTTTATAGGCATCAATTTGAATAACATTACCTACAATAGAATCTTTTAGCTGCATTTGCCAAGCTATTTCACCGGTACAGTTAACCCAATAAATTTTATTGGCATTGTCTTGTACAAAAACATCTTCCCTTTTGTCGCTATGATTGTAAATAGCTACAGGCTTTTTAGTGATAGTGGTGTCAAAATTTATTTTCCAATACTCATCAATGGTTTGCGCCAAAGAGTCTTTAAGTCCAATGGCTGCATAGGAATACATTAATTTAGAGGTATTTGAAAACTGAAACGCTAATGGATAAAACTCTTTTAGCAATGGCTCAGCTTTTGTAACATTTGTAGCATAATTAAGAACGGTACTAGTTTTAAGTTTATCAATAAAAAAAGCAGAAGAATAGTATGTAAGAAAATTGCAATCGGAATTATATTTTTTCGAAAAATAGTTTTTGTAGTAGTACGTTCCGACAAAAGTTTCGGATGCAACATAGGATTCGATACAATTTTTCAAATTGTCTATACTAGCTGAAAAAACAACATATTCGTTAGAAATAACAGTAAAGTAATTACACTTAAAATTGGGTACAGAACTTTGGAGGTAATAATTAAAATACTCGGGCAAGGGAAAACTATAAATTGGATATGTTTGATAGTGAATAGTATCAACTTTAGGGATAGAATCTGCCGATAAAGAATCAACAATAGCTGTTGTAAGTTCAACAAATTTATCCACATCCTTCACTTGTAAAACCATATAATTAGCGCTTTCCGCATCTTTACTTTCAATAGAATAATGTGCTAATTGGGACGACCATTCGTTTATCAATAAACGCTCTACATCCAATCCGGTTTTCCGTTTAACCTTTTTAAAATAGGCCTCATTATCCTGCAACAAATTATACGAGCGTAAATAGCTTTTGTATGATTGATTAAAAGCCATCTGATTGCTTACACCCCAAACAGAAAAAAAAGACACATTATCAGGAATAACAGAATACAAGTCAATAGCAACAGGTTCTTGCTTACGAAAAATGGAAAGGTAGCTTTTCAAAGAATCTTTAACTGCAGAAAACCCTTTTAGAACAATTGAGTTAGCAACATTATCAATGTCAAGAGCTATCCACTGACAAAAATTTTCAATTCTATTGAAACTGATTTGAGTTGCAGGAGTAAGTATATCTTTTGCTAAAAAAGGGAATTGCTCTAGATTTAAAAAAAGCGTCCCCAAACCTTTGTTTCCCTTTGTTTGATAGGCTTTCTTAAACACTTCATTATTTATCAACGATATTTTCGAATTGATTTGCCGCACAGCATCTTCAATTAAAGTAATGTGCTGACTAACCAAAAAATAATTTTTGTAAATGGTTGCATTATAAATTCCTCCTGCAATAGCCAATTGAGAAATTATAGCACCATCATAGTTTTTTGATAAAATAAGAGAGTCGCTTTTATAACTACTAATAAATTGCTGCAGAGAATCGTTTTGCTGAGAAGATCCGGTAGTAAAAGAAAACAAGACACCAATTTTATTAACGCCTCGGGGATGTATTGACAAATAAGTGGTTTTGTTTTTAAAATATTTTTTTGCAGCGCTATTTCTCTGTATTAGAGAGTCTAAAACAGCTAAGGACGTATTGTAATTAAACAATTCTGTTTGTGCTAACTTTTCAAAAACTTCATTTTGATTAACAATGGAATTTAAACCAGATATGGCATTATGAGATTCTACAATGCAAATTGCATTTATTGGTATACAAGATATATCAAGTAATTTAACCTCATTACTTTGATTGGACGACTTAAGCAAGTATATACCGGCAGTTATAATTAACGCCAATGCCGCTAATGCAATTAAAACGCGCTTATACATACTTTAATTTAATGTACTACAAATGTAGTATTATAATAGATATAAGATTTTAAAGCAAATAAAATACTTCTATAAGTAACAGATAAATATAGTTTCCTATTTTTTAATGCTACTTTCGTAAATATCAATCCACTGTTTAGGTGTGACTTTAGAAACGAGTTTGCCAATAAGCTCAAAGGGGATTTCATCGAGCTTTTTGAAACGCACACAGCATTTGCCCATATCTAGCTTGTTTTTTGAAGTGGACTTCCATTCCTTCTCAAACCAAGTAAGCAGTTCGCCCTTATATAGCCCCATGTGATAAAAAGAAATATAATTTTTTTGTGATGCTAAATTTATGAAAGGTAATGGCAACTTAGGATTACAATGATAACCGCTAGGATAGAGAGAATGAGGTACTACGTATCCAAGCATGCCGTAGCTCATTTCCTCTTTAAACCCCTTAGGGATATTATTCAGAATTACCTCTCTAAGTTTGGTAATTGCAGGCTTTCTGTCTACAGGCAATGATTTTACATATTCTTCGGGGGTTGTGGCTTTTGATTGCATATTAAAATAATATCTAATGAAACAAACATAATTGTATAGAAGATACGAAATATTTAATCTTAAACTCATTCAAAAAAAACTCTCAGTGTAGTTTTTGGGGCTAGCCAAAACCTCAGCACAGGCATCATTAAGATTAATCTGAAAATGACTTTGTTATATACAAACAATTTGTACTAAATTTATTTTGACTATTGAACAACATAGTTAGTCCTAATTAATTTTACCTTGCTCCCAAAACAAAATATATAAAATGAGAAAAAGTATTTTTCAGTTGTTAGCTAAATTAAATAAGATAGTGCTACCCAAATATTATAAACGTGATTTGACAAAACTAAAAACATGGGAAAAAGCTATCATTGGTTATAAATATTGGGTTACTCGTGGATGCCTAGATTAACCCAAACAACCCAGTACCCGTTTTTATAAAGCTACAGCCTGTTCCTTTGGGCATAGTTTGAAATTGGAAAGAGGTCAAAATTTCTATGGAAAGGCAAAGATTTTACATATTCTTAGGAAGTTGTGGCTTTCGACTACAGCGCTGTTGATGGCATTAAAAGTATTTACAAGAATACAAAATTAAAATTGTTGAAGTCGTAGCGAGACACTACGACTAACCGAGGAAAGTGGTTAATGAAACAACTTATTTGATAAAAAAGCACGAAATACTTAATCCTGCACTCCACAAAAATTCTCCGGATGTAGCTGCTCCACTTATATCTATTAAACCGTATTTAACTAACGGTTCAATACGAAGGTTAGATTTATCGTTTATGTTGTAATTTATTCCAATGCTTAGCAGCGGTGAAATATTAATCGGGATACCATTGAATGGCGTGGCGTTTTTAGTAACATTGGGTTCTTCACCATCAATTGAAACAATTGACTTGGTTGAACTATAAAAAAGAAAACCAGGAGCTACTCCAACACTATAGAAAAAATGAAGAGATTTAGTGCCTGCTAAAAATGTTAATTTGAATGGCACTTCTATATAGCTAAAATTATAAACATATTTCCCTTTCACATCTGCTGTTGGGCCTGTATTAAAGACAAATCCTTTGGTTGGATCAATAAAATCTCCATAGGTTAGAAAACTAAAATCATTAAACTTAAATTTATATCCTTTATTAGAATAACTAAGCCCTAATTCTAATCCAATTTTTTTGCGAAGTTGCCACCAAACACTTGCACCCAAAGTATAACCAAGTTTAGGTTTTTCGAGGTCGTATCGATATGAAAAACCATTCGTTAGCTTTCTATAGCATAGATCCGGAGAAATAGTAAATCCAATTTGAGTTTTTCTATACGTATTTGTATTGTCTTCTGCTCTAGAAAAATTAAAGAGAAAGAGAAATAGAAATGATAAAAATAAAAAAATGCGCTTCATTCATTTATAAGCTTAGGTTCTAGAAACTAAAGAAAACCTTAAAAAACTAATTTGTCTTTGAAATTAAGTTATCATACAAAGCTGTATCATCTGGAGAGATTATATACTCCTTATTATCACTTGCTGTAGTAAATAAAATACCATTCTTTTTCTGGGTAGCGAAAACATAAATTCCACTAAAAACACCGAAATAACCAAATAATCCACCTACACCAAATGTCCGTTGAATTTTTAAGAAAGCTGCATTATCAATAACCTTGGCATTAACAATTGATTTTCTTTCAAAAACTTTATTTGCAATAGGTCTAACGATTATGAGTTGTGTGTCATTAAGGATATAATATCTAGGTGCAAAAAAAAACTTATAAGAATTGTAAGCAACAAAATTAAACATACAATTCCGTGAATATAGTTATTACCACTATTTTCGAACCGCAGAAAAAGCAGCCCTTCAAAAACACAAAAAACTATTTATCCATACGTTGTAACTTTCGCTATTAAATCAAGCGAGGCCTTGTACTTCATTCATTTAAATTTTACAACATTTCAAACACTCCAGCAGCACCTTGCCCTGTACCTACACACATGGTTACTACACCATATTTTTTATTTCTTCGTTTTAGTTCGTTAAATAGTTGAACAGAAAGTTTAGCCCCACTGCATCCTAGGGGATGTCCTAAGGAGATGGCTCCACCGTTTACATTTACTAGTTCTTGGTTAATGCCCAACTCACGCACTACTGCTAATGACTGAGAAGCAAAGGCTTCATTCAATTCAAACAAATCAATTTGATCTTGCTTTAAACCTGCCAATTTCAATGCTTTTGGAATGGCTGCTACTGGACCAATACCCATAATACGTGGAGGTACACCTGCAGATGCAAAGCTTACTAAACGCGCAATTGGTTTAAGATTATTTGCTTTTAAAAATTTCTCGCTCACTACCATTACAAAAGCTGCACCATCACTAGTTTGTGAAGAATTACCTGCTGTAACACTACCATTTGCAGCAAACACAGGCTTTAATTTAGCCAATGCTTCCAACGTAGTATCAGCACGAGGACCTTCATCTGTATCTATAATAATATCGCGAGTTTGTTTTTTTTCGCTTGCATCTAAGAATGTTTCTTTCACAGTAATTGGGACAATTTCTTCTTTAAACTTGCCATCTTTAATAGCTTTCATAGCTTTCATATGAGAGTTGAAAGAAAAAGCATCTTGATCTTCTCTAGAAACTTTATATTCTTTTGCCACCGCTTCGGCTGTAAGTCCCATTCCCCAATAATAATCAGGATTAGTTTTTGCTACTTCGTAATTTGGAATAATTCTCCAACCGCCCATCGGAATTAAACTCATGGACTCAGATCCACCGGCTACAATACAATCAGCCTGTCCTGCATGAATTTTAGCAGAGGCAATTGCAATAGTTTCTAAACCAGATGCACAATAACGATTAACCGTCATGGCAGATACCTTATCTGTATTAAAGGCTGCCAACGAAATAAATCGAGCAAAATTCATTCCTTGTTCGGCTTCAGGCATAGCATTACCAACAATTAAATCATCTACTTGATCATGCGCCACATTAGGCACTGATTTCATTAAGTGTTTAATTACGTCTGCTGCTAAATCGTCAGGACGTGTAAAACGAAAACCACCTCTGCCGGCTTTTCCAACTGCGGTGCGATATGCTGCTACTATGTATGCGTTCATAAAAAAAAGTTTAATGTTGCTAGTTTAATGTTTTGAGTTATAATAATAAGTTATATTAGTTTCTAAGCACTTTACCACCAGTAATAATACTTTGAATTCGCTCTAATGTTTTTTTCTCGCCACATAATGACAAGAACATTTCTCTTTCCAAGTCTAGTAAATATTGTTCGCTTACAATAGTAGGAGAAGATAAATCACCACCACATAATACATGCGCTAGTTTTTGAGAAATTTTAGCATCATGCTCAGAAATATAATTTCCGGAAAGCATTGAATTGGCTCCTAAATAAGCTAATCCAAGGCCTTGCTTACCAAGCACTCTGATATCCTTTCGTTCAATTGGTCTTACATATCCAGCGTTTGCTAACTCTAAACATTGTTCTTTTGCTTCGGCCAATAAGCGATTGCGTGATACCACCACTACATCTTTACCTTTACGTAAATAACCTAAATCAAACGCTTCGTGAGCAGATGTGGACACCTTTGCTTGTCCGATAGTGAGGAAGCGATTGCGGAATGCGTTTAACTCCACATCACCTTCGTGCAACTCATCCGACAATCTAACAGCAAACTCTTTAGTTCCGCCACCACCAGGGATGAGACCTACCCCAAACTCTACAAGCCCCATATACAACTCAGCATGAGCAACTACTTTATCTGAGTGTAAACTCATTTCAGTTGCACCGCCCAATGCCATATTGTGAGGAGCTACAACAACCGGAATAGAGGAATATCTTACACGCATCATAGCATTTTGAAATGCTTTGATAGCAAAATTTAATTCATCCCATTCTTGCTCTGCAGCCATCATAAAAATCATACCGACATTGGCCCCTGCAGAAAAATTATCTCCTTCATTTGATATCACTAAACCACGATAATCTTTCTCTGCCATATCAATAGCAGTATGTATGCCTTGTATAACTTCACTACCAATCGTATTCATTTTGGTATGGAATTCCAAGTTCAAAATTCCATCACCAATATCGGTTATAGTTGTACCCGCATTTTTCCAAACTGTTTTTGTAGGGCGAATTGTATCAAGCAATATAAATTGTTCTGTACCAGGGACAGTTTTGTATGATTTAGATGGGATATCATAATATTTTTTCACACCATCTTCAATTTTATAAAAGCTTTTATGTCCGGCTTTTACCATATCTGTAACCCAAGCAGCTGCTTTGTTACCAGCCTTTTCCATTTCGGTTAGTGTATTTTCCACACCAAGTGCATCCCACATTTCAAATGGACCTAAAGCCCATCCAAATCCGGCATTCATAGCAGCATCAATTTTAAACAATTCATCAGCTATCTCCGGAATACGGTTAGAAACATATTGCAACAGGCCAAATGTACTAGCTCTGTAAAACTCACCAGCTTTATCTTTTCCGGCATGCAACACTTTTAATCTATCTTTTAAATTATCAATAGATTTTGTTGTTTCAAGTGTAGCAAACTTAACCTTTTGAGATGGCTTGTATTCAAGAGTTGTAAGGTCTAACGCATGAATCTCGCTTTTCCCGCCAGCACCTTTTACCTTCTTAAAGAAACCTTGTTCAGTTTTAGATCCCAACCATTTATTCTCCACCATTTTGGTTATGTATGCCGGAATTTTAAATACATCTTTAGCCTCATCATTTGGGCAAGATGCTGCTACACCATTCGCCACATGCACCAAGGTATCTAAACCAACTACATCGCATGTTCTAAAAGTTGCAGATTTCGGGCGACCAAAAACAGGACCAGTAAGTTTATCAACCTCTTCGATAGTTAATCCCATTTTTTCTACTAAATGAAACAAACTCATTATACCAAACACGCCAATTCTATTGGCAATAAAGGCTGGAGTATCTTTACATAAAACGGTAGTTTTTCCTAAAAACTGCTCCCCATAATTCATTAAAAAATCAATTACTTCGGGAGATGTATGAGGTGCAGGAATAATTTCGAGTAATTTTAAATAACGAGGAGGGTTGAAAAAATGTGTTCCACAAAAATGCTTTTGAAAATCTTCGCTTCTGCCTTCACTCATCAATTTCATTGGAATACCTGAAGTATTTGATGTTATAAGAGTTCCCGGCTTACGATATTTTTCAACATTTTCAAACACTACTTTTTTAATGTCTAATCTTTCCACAACAACCTCTATAATCCAATCACAAGAAGAGATATTTTTCATATCATCTTCAAAATTTCCTGTGGCTATTCTATTAACAAATGATTTATGGTAAATAGGAGATGGATTTGACTTCAAGGCAAACTGTAATGCGTCATTTACTATTTTATTACGAGCCTTCTTATCGCCTGCCGGAGCATCTTTTGGAACTATGTCGAGTAGCAATACCTCTAAACCAATATTTGCAAAATGACAAGCTATTCTAGATCCCATTACACCTGAACCTAATACCGCAACTTTTTTAATTATTCGCTTCATATATAGAAAAATTAGATGTTAAAATAAAATGCTTAACCCTACTAGGGTACAAAACAGAACAACAAGATACTAAAAAAGTAGAAAAACATAGTCTTGATCGTCATAAATAATGGCAAAATCTGTATATTAAGGCATTATGCACATTCGAAGGTTTTTACTTATTATTTTCAGTTTTTTATTTGCGAACTTATTCGCGCAAGTGAAGCTAATAGACTCATTAGAAAGAAGAGTGCAAATTGAAAAGAATGACTCTGCTAAGGTTGATTTACTAAACTATTTAGCAGAACTAAATAAAAACAGAGATTTAAACCTTTCTCTTAATCAAGCAACGCATGCACTAAAAATTGCAAGAAAAATAGATTACAAAAAAGGTATAGCAACAGCCCTGTTTTTAAAGGCACAAAATGCATACAACGCTAGTAATGATAGTATTTTATGGATGGCAGAAAAAGCTCTTGACTACAGCACTGCTATAAATTATCATGCCCTAACCCAACAAATCTACCAACTACTTAGCTACTATTATTACGACAACAACAACCTTTTAAAAGCCAAAGAGATGAACGATTTGAGCATGCAGTATGCCATATCTTCGGAAGATAGGCATGCATTGGTACGAGCCTATTTTAGTTATGGGAATTTTTATGC